>JAAZAI010000305.1 GCA_012514445.1 Lentisphaerota bacterium | reverse complement strand
GGGACTGACGCCGTCGATGTAGATGCCGTTGGCGTCCTCCAGCCAGATGCCCCGAGTCCCCTGCACGCGTCCGTTTCGGGAATAGGGTCGCGGAAGCGACACGCTGTGGGTCAGGGCGATGGTCTCGCCCCCCGCGCAGGTGATGACCGTCGTGACGACGTCCCCCATCGCGAAGGCCACGTCACGGCCGGCCGCGCGCCGCGCATAGTCTTGGAGACCGCGGGACTTCGACGCCGTCGAGGTGAGCGAGAGGAACCGGTTGCCCCGGTTGATGCGGAGGAGCTTCGCAATCGGGCCGAGCTGGTGCGTCGGGTACAGATCCGCGTTGCGGTAGCGGTTGTGGACGGCGCGCTCGGAGCCGGCTTCGCCTTGCAGCGCCAGGCCGTCGCGCAAATCATGCTCGTAGCCGCCGGCGCAATGCACGATCTCGCCGAAAAGCCCCTGCCGGACCATGTTGAGCACCATCAGCTCGTTCCGGCCGTAGCAGCAGTTCTCCAGCATCATGCAGCGCCCCTTCGTCCGCTCGCAGGCATGGACGAGACGCCAGAGTTCGTCGAGCGACGACGCCCCGCCGACTTCGATGGCGGCGTACTTGCCGGCCTCCAGCGCGTCAATGGCGATCGGGAGGTGCGAGTTCCAGGATGTCGGGACCAGCACCGCATCGACCTCGGGGAGACTGAGCAGTTGGTGGTAGTCCTTGAAGACCTTGGGCTGGCGACGCTTGTGACGCTTAAAGACCGACAGGATCTTCGCGACGGCTTTGTCCGATAGATCGCAGACGGCCCCGACTTCCACATCGTCCAACACGAGCAGTGAGGCCAGCAGGGTCTCCGCGCGAGGCCCGAGTCCGATGATCCCGATCGTCGCAAGGCGATCCCGGCTTTCTCCGGGGGCGGTGCGAGAAATATTACTTTTATTCATGCCATCTTGTTTCCTTCGGATTCGCCTTGATTCGCGTCAAGGCAAAACACATGTTCATTGCGACATCCAAGTCTATAGGATTCGCCGCGCATCCGCATCAGTCATTTTGTGATATTTACCGTCGATTTTTGACATGCCGCGTCCATCCTGGGGATTTCGACGAGCAGGCAGGCGTGCGGCGGGAGCGGACGGGACAGCACGCCGTCGCGGACCTTGATCGCGGCGTCGGTCCAGAAGTCGCGACCGCGCTCCGCGTCGATGCCAACGGCGCGAAGATCCAGCGCGATCTCGCGGGGTTCGTCCGACCAGTTGACGAGCAGGACGCGCCACCCCGCGCTCGTGCGCTGGAGCCACTGCGCAGGCCGCGGGGATCGGAAGAGATCGAGCGGCACGCCTGCGGCGCCGCGCGGAGCGGCAACCGTACGCCGCACGAGGTCGAGGCCCTCGGCGTTGAGCTTCGTCAGGTCGTCGGAGAGGTTCACGGCGCCGCCGGAGATCACGACGAGCCCCAGCAGCGTGCGCGCTTCCTGGCGATTCATGGTGGCGAGCACGAAGTCGCCGGCCGGCGCCTTGGGTGCCTGCGGCTTGACGAAGACGAGGCACGGCCGGAGGCGCTGCAAATCGGGGTCGTCGGAAGTCTGCGGCCCGCGCGCCAGCGCGAAGTCGGGGTCGTTGCCCCACCAGCGCCCCTGCGCCCACCAGCGCCCGGCGATGGAGCCGACGTTCTCGCAGATGCTGTCCCAGCGCGCATGGATGTCGCTCGACGTGCGGACCTCGTCCACGTAGTCCATGCCGGCGTGGAAGTCGTAGCCGCAGCCCATGATCTGGGCGCGGCCGTGCAGCACCTGGCGCGCGGGCTCCAGGAGCATCCTGACGATCTGTCCCCGAGGCACGGAAGGATCGTCGTAGCACGGAGCGCCCGCCACGGGGAGCAGGAAGTCGAGCTTGAAGTAGCGGAAACCCATGTCGGCATGCCGGCTGAAGAGATCGTGCAGCCACCGGCGGGTCTTCGGGATCGTCGGATCGAGGACGAACCCCTGGCGCTCCATGCCGTTGAAGCAGAGACACGGCAGCCCCGAGGCGCCGCAGGCGAGCATGTCCGGATCCCACTGCGCAATGCGGGCGTGGGGCTCGACGATGCCGGGTGCCATCCAAAGCCCCGGCTCGAAGCCCAGCTTCGCCAACCGCCTCGCCATCCACCCCATGCCGTGGGGGAAGAGCGGATTCGCCTCCCACTCGCCATAGGCGTACTGCCAGCCATCGTCGATGATCAGGCGCTTGACGTGGCGACCCAGCACGGGGTCGGCCGCGATGAATTCGGCGTTGCTCAGCACCGCCTCCTCCGTCACCGTCCAGCGGTAGTAGTCCCAGGAGTTCCAGCCGGCCACGGGACGGGGCGCCGGGCGCGGCGTCTCGGGCGCCTGCGCCTCGGCCCATGCTTCCATCAGCGCATGCCCGTCGGCGTCCGCGAAGATCGACACCGGCTCGGCGGCCAGGCGGCCGACGCCCTCTTCCAACGCGAACGGCGTCGTGACGGCCAGATCGCGGAGGACCGGGCCTTTGTAGCGCCCGGTGATCAGCGAGGGGTGATCCTGCCGCAGCGGCT
>JAAZAI010000304.1 GCA_012514445.1 Lentisphaerota bacterium | reverse complement strand
TGGCCAAGCCGAACACGATGTTCGAGCATTATCTCTGGCAGAACGTCTACGGAGGCGTCATCGCGCTCGCCGGCACGGGCTCGGCGGTCGAAGCCGCGACGATCCTCGGCATGGTCTTCTCCTCGCTCTCGCTCGGTCTGGCTTATTTGACCACCACGGCGCTCTACGTGCTGCTCATCGACAAGACCCCGCTGAAGCTCCAGGCGCAGGCCGGCGCCTTCCACTCCGCCTTCGCGGCGCGTTTTGGCGGCATGGTCACGACGCTGGCGCTCGCGTTCAGCGCGCCATTCTGGGTGGCGGCGTCGCGCGTGAACTTCTATGCGATCTACCTGTTCTGGATGCTGGTCTGCGCGTATCTGATGCTGCGCTTCATGGCCAACGGCAGCCTGCCGCTCCTATTCACGACGGCGCTGCTCTACGGCATGGGCATGAGCCAGTCGGCGACGATGATCCTCTTCTCGCCGGCCTTCATCGGCATGGCGTTTCTGGGCCTGGTCAGAGCGGAAAAGCTCAACTATCTCACCGCCGTCCTCGCCTCCGCGCTGGCCGTTGTCGGCTGGGTCGCGCTGTTCCTGGTTTCGCTCTACGGCTTCGAAGGCACCCGCGGCTACGCCCTGATGGAGTTCTGGGGCGAGACGCAATTGGGCATGAGCATGCTCCGCTCCCTTTTCGCCGGCGTCCTCCACAGCCTGCCCCGGAGCGGCTGGCTCATCATCCTCGGGCTGGTCTCCCTGCCCTGGATCGCCTGGCTCATCGTCTCGTTCCGCACCCTCAACGGCGAAAGCGGTCCGGCCCTGACCGCCCTGGACCTCGCGATTCTCGTCGTCACGCTCGTGGTCGTGCTGGATTCGCGCGTCTCGCCGTGGCAGTTCTTCGGGTTCCTCCCCGAGCAGGTGGTGCTCTACACGATGGCGGCGATGAGCCTGGGCTACTGCTTCACGGCCGCCTACATGCGCACGGTCTGCCTGCTCTCGTCCCGGACCGAGCATCCGTGGCTGGTCGCCGCGGGCAAGGCGACGCGCATCGCCCTCGTCGCCGCGGCCGGCGTCCTCATCGCCTACGAGGTGGGCATCGGCTACGTCCATGCGGAGACGCGCAACACCCGCTTCATCCACGTCTACGTGGACCGCCTGCTCGACAATCTCAAGGGCCGCACCTGGCTCGTCACGGACGGCGTCTTCGACGACATGCTGCTGCTGCGCGCGGCCGAGCGCGGCATGGAACTCAACCTGATCGACCTCGCCAACGCGAGTTCCGCGGTCCAGAAAAAGCTGATGAAGGAGAAGCTGGACTCCGCCCGGCTCAAGAACTCGCTCGACATCGGCGCGCTGAGCTTCCTCCAGGAGTGGATCGAATCGGATCCCAAGGTCACCCGGAAGCTCGCCTTCTGCCTCTTCCCGGACCTCTGGAGCATCGGCGACTACAAGGTGTATCCCCACGGCCTCGTGTTCTTCGGCGAGGACCGCGCCAGCGACGCGGAGTCGGCGCAGATCGCCGGTGCCGAGAACGTCGCCCGCTACTTCGCGCTGATGGACGAGATGGAGGTCGAACTCGCCACGGTGTCGGACCGTTCGGCCCGGATGGTGAAGGCGCTGGCCGACACCGTCCGTCGCCGCGTCAGCTTCATCGGCAACAACCTCGGCTACTTCATGGAGACGCATGGCCATGCGGCCGAGGCGCTGGACATCTACCGGCGCGTCCACGCCTTCGACCCGAAGAACGTCAGCGCCATGCTCAACTTCGCCTCGACGCTCGAACGCACGGGCCTCAAGGACGAATTGGCCGTTGTCAGGACGGAGATCGAGACGTTCCGCAAGAGCCAGAAGAAGCCGCTCCAGATCTGGGAGCTCTCCCGCACCCAGGGCTACGTCAACTCCCCCGAGGCGTTCTCCTACCTCGGCTGGACCTGGGCGATGTCCGGCCAGAACACGATCGCCCTCAAGACGCTCGCCATGGCGCTGGGCAACCAGTACGAATACGGCACGACCGAGCTCATGCTCGCCATGGCCGACATCTACGCGCGGCAGGGCGAGACCGGCGAAACCGCGTCCATCCTCGAGACGTTGCTCAAGGACGATCCCGACGACGTGAAGTCCCTCTTGAGCCTCGCGCGGCTGAAAATGGTCAACGGCGAAACCGAGGAGGCGAAAACGCTGCTCGACAAGGCCCGCGCCACCGGAGTGCCGGCGTCGCGCATCCTCCGCGAGGAGGCCACGCTCCTGCTCGCGACCGGCGATCTCGAGGGGGCCAAGACCGCCCTCGCCGCGCTCATCGCCGAAGCCCCTCGCGACGCCGACGCCCGGCTGAGCCTCTATCTGGCCCTTGCCCGCGATCTGGGGAAGACGAAGGACGAAGCCCAGCGCAAGGCGCTGCTGGCGAAAATGGAGGCGCAGATCGAGGAAATGGCCCGGCTCCCCGACGCGCGCTACTTCCAGGCCGCCATCGCCCGCGGCCATTACCGGCTCGTCGAAAACGACCTCCCCGGCGCGCGCGAAGACTTCCTCGTCGCCAACAAGACGTCCCCGGGACTCGTGCCGATCCTCGAGATCATCCTGCGCATCGACTACAATCTCAAAGACCTCGGCATGGCCCGGCAGCACGCCGTCGAAATCCTGCAGATCGCGCCCGACCACCCCTTCGCCAACTACATCATGGGCTCCATCGCCCTCTCCCGAGGCGAGTACGACTCCGCGGACGCCTACCTCGAGAAGAGCATCGCCCGCGACGCGAGCGTGCTCGCCACCGGAGACCTGGCCTACGTCAAGTTCAAGCTCGAAGACATCGAGCGCGCACTGGATCTGGTGACCTCCGCGCTCGGACGCACCCAGGAGATCTACGAGATCTGGGACACCTACGGGCAGATCCTCCTCAAGCAGAACCGTCTCGCCGAGGCCGAGGAGGCGCTGCGCATGGCCCTCAAGCTCAACGTCCGGAACCCCGCCGTCCATCTGCACCTGGCCCAGGTCCTGGCCCGGCAGAACCGGCGCGACGAAAGCAAAGCCGTTCTCGAACAGATCCAGCCCTTTGAATCCTCGCTCTACGGCGAGGAGCGGCGCGACTACGACGCTCTCTGGCTGGAAGTCTTCGGCACGGAGAGAAAAAAAGCGGAAAACAAATGACCGAACCGATTCCCGCCCCCGCCCCCTCCCCGCGTCCCCGCGCCAAGGCGCTCTGCCTGATCTCCGGCGGCCTCGACAGCCAGCTCGCCGCCTGCGTGCTGCGCGAGCAGGGCGTCCATGTGGAGGGCGTGGCCTTCTCAAGCCCCTTCTTCTCGCCCGACGCCGCGATCAGGGCCGCGAAACAGCTCGACATCAAGCTCCACGTCGTGGACTTCACGCCGCACATCGCCGCCTTGCTCAAGAACCCGCCCCACGGTTTCGGCTCCTGCCTCAACCCCTGCATCGACTGCCACGCCGCCATGGTCCGCAAGGCGTCCGAGATCATGGCACGGGAGGGCTTCGACTTCATCGCCACCGGCGAAGTCCTCGGCCAGCGCCCGATGTCCCAGCGCCGCGACGCGCTCAACATGGTGCAGAAGGACTCCGGCATCCCGGGCAGGCTGCTGAGGCCGCTCAGCGCCCAGCTCCTCCCCGAAACCGAGCCCGAAACCCTCGGCCTTGTCGACCGCTCGCGCCTGCTCGGCCTCTCCGGCCGCAATCGCAAGCCCCAACTCGAGATGGCGAAGCGCTTCGGCCTCGTCGAATTCCCCACCCCCGCCGGAGGCTGCCTGCTCACCGAACCCAACTATACCCGACGCCTCAAGAACCTCATGGAGCACGAGGGCCTTGACGACGAGCGTCTGCTCAGGCTCCTCGCCCACGGCCGCCACTTCCGCCTCGACGCCGGGACGCTCGCGATCGTCGGCCGCAACAGGGGCGACAACGAGTTCATCCGCACCGCCATGCGCGGCGGCGACGCGCTGGTCAAGCCCGTGGACAAGCCCGGCGCGACCGTCCTGGCCATCCAGCCCGCCGAGGCCGACATGCCCGCGATCCTCGGTCTCTGCGCCGCCTACTCCGACGGCAAGCCCGGCGACACGGTCTCCATCAGCGTCATGCGCGCCGCCTCGAAGCCCGTCGCCAGCCCCGTCGTCGTCCCCCCGCGCCAGGATTTCGAAGCCCGGATGATCTAGCGAGAACGCCCGCCATGAACGCTCCCGCCCCGCGCATCAGCATCCTGATCGCCACGCTCAATTCCGGCCGCACCCTCCGCCCCTGCCTCGAATCCATCCGCGCCCAGGACTACCCCGCGGAGGCGCTGGAGATCGTCGTCGCCGACGGCGGTTCGACGGACGACACGCTCGCCATCGCGCGCGACTGCGGCGTGACCTGCGTCGTCCCGAATCCGCTGAAGACCGGCGAGGCGGGCAAGTCGGCCGCCGCCGCCGCCGCCACCGGCGAGATCTTCGCGCTCGTCGACAGCGACAACATCCTCCCCGACCGCGACTGGCTTGCCACGATGACCGCGCCGTTCGCCGATCCCGAGGTGGTGGCGTCGGAACCCCTCCACTACACGCGGAGGCCGGAGGACGGCGACCTGACGCGCTACTTCGCGATGCTCGGCATGACCGATCCGCTCTGCCTCTTCATCGGCAACTACGACCGCCATTGCGCCGTGACCGGGAAGTGGACCGAGATTCCGATGGAGACCGCCGACCAGGGCGGCTGGATCAAAGTCTTCGTCAAGGCCGACCGCCCGACGCCGACCTTCGGGGCCAACGGCTTCCTCATCCGGCGCAGCGCGCTTGCCGCCGTCGCCTGGCAGCCCTACTGGTTCGATGTCGACGTGATGCGCGACGTGGCGGCCGCCGCGCCGGACGGCCGCGTGTGCGTGGCCAAGGTCGACTGCGGCATCGTCCACCTGTACTGCCGCACGCTCGGCGAATTCGCCCGCAAGCAGAAGCGCCGGGTCCGCGACTTCCTCTACTTCTCCCCCGTCCGCGAACGCGCCATCGTCCCGGGCGAGCACAAGCGGATCGTCTGGGGGATCGTCCGGTTTTCCCTCGCGACCCTCGGCGTCGTCCCGCTGCTGCTCCAGCGATTCCGCGGCGCGCGCCGGATGCCGGATCCCGCCTGGTCGCTGCACGTCCCGGTCTGCTTCATCACCCTGTGGATCTACTCGACGACCTTCCTCGGCAAATGCCTCGGCTTCCGCCAAGCCCCCCTCTCCCGCGACAACTGGCGCCAGTGACCGCCGCCCGGAGGACTGCGAACCCATGCCAGACCTTTTCAAACCCATGGGAGACCGCCCTGGCCGACTGGCAGCGCCAGCATCC
>JAAZAI010000303.1 GCA_012514445.1 Lentisphaerota bacterium | reverse complement strand
GTAGTTGTGGCTGGGGGCACCCCAGACCCCGTTTCCTACCCAGTGAGGAGTTTGTAGAGCGTGGTGCGTAGTTGTGGCTGGGGACACCCCAGACCCCGTTGTTCCTACCGGGGCCTGGGGCAGAGCCCCAGCGGAAACTCCTCACTACTCCCTGGGCTCTACGCACTCAGATCCATTTTTGAGCGTTTTGATGTCATGCCCCGGCGACCGATTACCGTTCCATCGAAACGAGACGGCGACAGACCCTAGGCCTGAATGATAGAATGGGGACTTCGATACCGATTACGATACCGATTACGATTATGATTACGATTACGATTTGGAGATGACGATTCATGCATCCTTGGCTTGCGCCGATCGCGGCATCCGCCGCCTTGCTTGGCCTCTACGACATCTGCCGGAAGCACGCCGTGCACGCGAACGCGGTCGCGGAGGTGCTGTTCATCTCGTCGGCGTCCGGCGCGGCCGCATACGCGGTGGCGCTGGCGCTGAGCGGTCGGCTGGCCGCGGCGGCGACGTGCTCGGCCGGTGTTCTGGGACTCGTCGCCGCGAAGGCGCTTCTCGTCGGCGCGAGCTGGGCCTGCGTGTACCGGGCGATGTGCACGATGCCGATCTCGCTGGCGGCGCCGATTCGAGCGACGTCGCCGCTCTGGACGGTGTTTGGGGCGATGCTGCTCTTCGGCGAGCTGCCGGGCGCGGTGCGCGCGTCCGGCATGGCGCTGGTGTTCGCGGGCTACTTCCGTTTTTCGGCGCTGGGCGGGCGCGAGGGTTTTTCGATGCGGCACCGGGACATGCATCTGCTCGTCCTCGGCACGCTTCTCGGCTCCGCCTCGGCGCTTTATGACAAGTATCTGCTGAACGTCGTGCGCATTCCGCCGCAAACGGTGCAATTGTTCTTTTCGCTGTTTCTCGTGGCGATCTACGCCGCGGCGTGGGCGGCGCTGCGTGGCCGGAACGGCGGGTAGGGGAGAGCGTTCCGCTGGCGCTGGAGCATCCCGGCGACCGGCATCCTGTTGATCGCCTCCGACTTCCTGTATTTCCATGCGCTGAGCCTGCCGGAGGTGCACATCTCCGTGCTCTCGCTCATCCGCCGTTGCAGTTGCCTGATGCCCTTCGCGGCCGGCGCCTGGCTTTTCGGCGATGTCAACCTCCGCCCCAAGACCCTCGCCCTCCTCGCCATCCTCGCCGGCGTGGCCGTCATCGCGCTGAGCTGAGGAACTCGCGGACGTTGCGGGCGGCCACGGCGATGAGGCGGCGGCGGGCGGCGGCGGAGGCCCAGGCGATGTGCGGGGTGATGGTGCAGTTGGGCGCACGGGTCAGGACGTTGTCCGCCGCCGGCGGCTCGCGGCCGAGCACGTCGAGGCCCGCGCCGGCGATGACGCCGCGGGCGAGCGCGTCGGCCAATGCGTCCTCGTCCACGAGCCCGCCGCGCCCAGTGTTGATCAGGATGGCGGTGGGCTTCATCGTGGCGAGGCGCTCGGCGTTGACAAGCCGGTCGGTGGAGGCGTCCAGCGGACAGTGGAGCGTGACGATGTCGGAGGAGCGGAAGAGTTCGTCGAGGGAGACGAATCGCAGGCCGTCCTCGTCGCCTCCCGGCGTCCGGGTGTGGACGCTGACACGCATGCCGAAGGCGCGGGCGATGCGGGCGACGGCGCGGCCGATGGCGCCGTAGCCGACGATGCCGAGCGTCTGGCCGTCGAGTTCGGCGACGGGGTGGTCCCAGTAGCAGAAGTCGGGGCAGCGGGCCCAGCGGCCTTAGTGGACCCCGGCGCTGTGCGATTCGACGTGGTTCGTGTGCGCGAGGATGTGGGCGAAGACCATCTGGGCGACGGAGGCCGTGCCGTAGGCGGGGACGTTGCGCACGGGGATGCCGCGCTGGCGCGTGGCGTCGAGGTCCACGGCGTTCATGCCGGTGGAGAGCAGGCCGATGTAGCGGCACTTGGGGAGCTCGGCGATCACGGCGGCGCTCAGGACGGTCTTGTTGGTGATGACGATCTCGGCGTCGCGGGCGCGCTCGACGACGAGGTGCGCGGGCGTGCGGTCGTGGAACGTGCAGTCGCCCAGCGCCTGGAGTTCGCGCCAGTCCATGTCGCCGGGGTCGACGCCGAAGGAATCGAGAATGACGATTTTCATGAGAGTTTTTCCTGGTGTGGCGGGGAGGGGAGTGCGTGAGTGCGTAAGTGTGTGAGTTTCTTTGTCGCAAACTTTGTCGTGAGCTTTGTCGACCCCATTTGCATCGCACGGGATCGGTATTTTTCGGCTACGCTTACTCGTTTGTACTCACTCGCATACATGCTCGATTACGATTAAGATTAAGATTAAGATTAAGATTACGATTACGATTAGGATCAAGATGCGGAAAGCCGGTGGAGGAGGATTTCGGGCGGGCAGTTGATGCGCACGGGAATGCCGCAGGCGCCGGTTCCGGACGAGGTCCAGCCCTGCGTGGAGCCGTCGCGCCAGAGGCCCTTCTGGACGTGGCGGGCGCCGCCGTCCTTGTGGATCCGCGGCGTATAGCCGTTGGGCAGGCAGATCTGCCCGCCGTGGGTGTGCCCGCAGAGGACGATGTCGACGCCGCGGGCGGCGGCTTCGCGGTGGATGCCGGGCGCGTGCGAGAGGAGGATCGTGACGTCGGCGCGGCGGTGGGAGGAGCCGAGCGCCTTGTCGAGGTCGTGCGTGCGGAAGATGTTCGGGTCGTCGATGCCGACGAGGCGGAGGGCGGCGTCGTTGCGCTGGATGAGCACGGATTCGTTGAGGAGCATCTTCACGCCCATGCGTTCGAGGACCGGCACGTCGCGCAGCGAGTCGTGGTTGCCGAGCACGCCGTAGAGCGGCGCGGTGAAGACGGTGGCGAGCTTGGCCATCTCGGCGAGGGCGGTGTCGTCCATGTGGACGGTGAAGTTGTTGAAGTCGCCGGTGACGACGGCGATGTCGTAGGCGAGGCCCTGGAGCGCCTGCGCGACGACGGGCGTGAGGTGCGTGTCGAGGTCGAGATGGAGATCGCTCAAGTGGAGGACGGTGAAGCCCTCGAGCGCGGACGGGAGTCCGGGCACGGCGAACGTGTTGTGGCGGACCACGGGGCTCAGGAACTCGCGGTGGCCGCGGCGCCAGAGGCCGGAGGCCTTCATGCCGAAGGTGAGCACGGGCTTGAGGAGGCGCATCGGGCAGAGGCGCACAAGACCGCCGAGCTTCAGTTCGCGCGTGTCCTCGAGCAGGATGCGGCGGCGGTAGAGGCGCGTGCCCATGCGCCCCCGGATGCGCCGCCGCTCCGCCTGGGTCATGCCGTGCATGGCGGCTCCGCGGCTACGAGCGGTAGTTGGGCGCCTCGCGCATGATCTTGATGTCGTGGGGATGCGCCTCGCGGACGCCG
The DNA here is from genome assembly GCA_012514445.1 of Lentisphaerota bacterium. Lineage (GTDB taxonomy): Bacteria > Verrucomicrobiota > Kiritimatiellia > RFP12 > UBA3636 > JAAZAI01. The sequence continues at coordinate 1,179 of JAAZAI010000303.1, read as the reverse complement.
GCGTCGGAGACGCGGACGATCTTGCCGGTTTCGCGCAGCGTCGGGATGTCGCGCGCGCCGCAGTAGCCGAGGGAGGAGCGCAGGCCGCCGGTGAACTGGACCATGACCTTCTTGACGGAGCCGGCGTAGGGGACGATGCCCTCGATGCCCTGCGGGACGAGCTCGTCCGCAGCGGTGTCCGCCTGCGCATAGCGCTCGCGGCTGCCTTTGCCGGAGACCATGGCGGCGAGGCTGCCCATGCCGCGGTAGACGACGTAGTGGCGCCCCTCGTGGATGATCTTCTCCCCGGGGCTCTCGTCGGTGGCGGCGAGCACGGAGCCGAGCATGACGGACTCGGCGCCGGCGAGCAGGGCCTTGGGGACGTCGCCGGAGTGGCGGATGCCGCCGTCGGAGATGACGGGGATCGAGCCCTGGAGAGCTTGGTAGGCGTTGTAGACGGCGGTGATCTGGGGGATGCCGACGCCGCAGACGACGCGCGTGGTGCAGATGGAGCCGGGGCCGATGCCGACCTTGACGGCGTGGGCGCCGCAATCCCGCAGGGCGACGGCCCCTTCGCCGGTGGCGACGTTGCCGGCGACGATGTCGATGTTCGGGTAGTGCCGGGCGATCCACTTGACCATGTCCATCACGCCTTTCGTGTGGCCGTGGGCGCTGTCGACGACGACGACGTCGACGTTGGCGTCGGCGAGCATCTCGACGCGGGCGTAGTCGGAGCCACCGCTGACGGCGGCGGCGGCGCGCAAGCGGTACTGGGCGTCGCGGTTGGCCATCGGGAGGTTGTTCTCGACGAGGTTGTGGACGTCGGTGAAGCTGTAGAGGCCGGCGAGGCGGCCCGCCTTGTCCACCAGGGGCAGCTTGCCCTTCTTGTGGTGGCGCATGATGCGGTAGGCCTCTTCGAGCGTCGTGCCTTCGGGCGCGGTGATGACATGGTCCGTCATCATGACCTCGACCTTGGCGTTGACATCTTCGGCGTAGGCGATGTCCTTGGAGGTGAGGACGCCCACGACGCGGTTGTCGGGGTCGAGGATGGGGAAGCCGCTGAAGGTGTAGTTCTTCTCGGCGCGGATGGCGAGGATCTCGGCGATCGTCTGGCCCGTGCGGAAGGTGACGGGGCTGTGGATGAGGCCGTTGAGATGGTGCTTGACCTGCTTGACCTGGTCGGCCTGGGCTTCGGGCGCG
>JAAZAI010000302.1 GCA_012514445.1 Lentisphaerota bacterium | reverse complement strand
GGGGGCGTCGGCGGACTGCGCAAGTACGTCTGCGATGGATCCTGGAGCACGACCACTCTGGCGACGCCGGTGCCAGGCGATGTCGACCGCGGAATCAGCTTTGTTGCGCCAGACCCTGGTGGCGGCAGCGTCAGCGACGGGACGAGGACTGTCTGCAAGCGCCTCTACATCGGGATCTACGGCGCGACGGACGCGGAAGGCGGGGTCTTTGTGAGCGATGACGGCGGGGCGTCCTGGACGAAGGTGACGGGACTGACGTTCAACAAGCCCTTCCGCGGCGAGGTCGACCCGTCCGGCACGCTCTACGTGACGGGCGCCGGCAATGTGGCCAAGGTCGCTCGCGGATCGACCGCCTTCACAGCGATCACGCCCGTCGCAAGCCTCAACTACACGGGCCTGGCCGTCGATCCAAACGCCGCCGGCACCGTGATGGTGGCCGAGGTCTTGGGCGGCGAACGACTCTGGCGCACGACAGACGGCGGCGGCTCATGGGTCGTCGTGAACCGCGCGGCGCACGCGACCGAACCCGACGGGACGCGCAGCGTCACCAGCAACGGCAAGTTCAACAACATCGCGGATATCCTGATCTCGCCAGGCAGCCCCGACGAGGTCTGGGCGTGCGACTTCTCAGGCGTCCAGCGAACGCAGAACATCCAGGACGACGCCACGGTCTCGGACTGGTACACGGTGCAGAAGAACCACGAGGAGCTCGTGGCGCTCATGCTCCGCAGCGCGCCATCGGGCGCCTCGCTGCTCAGCGCCGTGGCCGACTGCAACGGCTACGCCCACGACGACCCGGACGTCCGCCCCAGCGCGCGATTCAAGAATCCATCCTATCTGTCGACGATCGGCGGCACGACGGTCGCGGCCCGCCTCGAGCAGTTGAACAAGAACGCGCTGTTCAACAACATGGACATCACGGTGCTGACAAACGGGACGTTCACGGCCGGGGACCTCGACAACGGCCGCGTCAACAGCATCCACGCCAAGGAGGGCGGCACCGCCACGGTCGGCACGTACTTCTACTGCCTCCATGCGTACCTGACGGGCGGAACGATCAACGGCGGCACCTGCTTCAACGGCGGCTACACCCAGGATCTTCGCAGCGAAGCGAGCCCAATACCCGCCGTGTTCAACTGCGCGTTCAAGTTCTCCGACTACTACGACTCGACCCTTGCCGTGGAGGACGGAACCGCCGTGATCGACCTGACCACCACCAAGAGCCTGTACGATGGCGGTTCATCGTCCGCCAGAACGCTGACGAAATCGGGCGGTGGCGTGCTGCGGATGACGGGATCCTCCGGCCTGACGACCGGGACGTTCAAGATCGCCGCCGGAACGGTCTTGGCCGACAACACGAGCGGCTCCGCGACGGGCAAGTCCACGGTCAAGGTGGGAAACGGCGCAACCTTGGGCGGAATCGGCGCCATCGGCGGGGTCTCCGGTTCCAGCGCGGCGAACGTCTCCTTGGCGAGCACCTCCGGCAGCAGTCTGGCAACTCTCGCGCCGGGAACGATCGACGGGGCGAAGAGAGTCCACGTCATCGGCACGCTGACCGTCGGAAGCGCGGCGCAGACGAACAACGTCACATTCGGAAACCACAGCAGGCTGCGCGTGACGGTGGGCGGCGATGGGGGTCACGACCGGCTGACTGTGTACGGCGCGCTCTCCCTGGCCACGGAGAACGACCATCTGGAGGTCCTCGCGCACGAGAAGGTCAAGCCCGGCGTCTACACCCTCGCGAGCGCCACGGGCGGCATTTCCGGCACATTTGACACGGCCGAGATTCCCGAAGGCACTTGGCTGACCTACTCCGCCACAACGGTGGAGTGCAACGTGCCGTCTTGGGCATCGATGATCCTCATGCGATAATTCCATTGACTTCAGCCCCGCGCAAGGCTAATTTAGTGACGTGACTAATTTTCAGGCCGCACCAAGGCCGGACGACAAAAAGCGCCACCCTGACAAAAGGACAAGCACCATGCAAATGACACCGCATCCCCTCAAGCGCCTTCTCGGCGCCTTGGCTCTTGCCGCCACGATCCCCGCCATCGCCGCAGACACGCTCGTCGCCGACTGGGAAAAGCCCGGCGATCCCGAAGGCTGGGCACTGCCCGACGCCGCCTACCGCAAGGAATACGGCCTCGCCGTAGACCGCCGACAGGACTCCGCCAAGGCGGTGTCAGGAAAGGCATCGCTGGCGCTGAGCCTCGACACCGCCGCCGGCGCTCGCAAGGGCCGCATCGACAAGTACTACGGCGGCAAGGCGGACTGGAAGCGCTTCTCCACCTTCTCCCTGCAGTGCCACGTCCCCGAGGGCGCGCCGGTCGTGACGGGGCAGATCGCCGTGATGAGCGGCGCCTGGAAGTGGTCGCAGGGCGCGCCAGTCGCCTGCCCGGCCGGCGCCTGGACGAAGGTGTCCATCGCCACCGCCGACATCGTGCATCCGGAGGAAATCCAACTGGTCATGTTCATCCCCTCGATCGCCGCCGGCGACTTCAAGGGCGATCTCCACATCGACAAGGCCGCGCTCGAGGGCGAAATCGTCGTCGGTCCCAGCAAACCCGGCGCCACGCCCGCGTCGGATCCGTCGACGTGGCTCGAGACGTTCGACTCGGCCGCTGGCTGGGAACGGCAGGGTGCGCGCGTCGAGTCGGCGCCCGAGGCCGCCGTCGGCAGCGGCGCCGCCACGTTCTTCCTCCCCGGCTTCATCACGAAGAAGATCGCGGCGCCAAAGCCGCGCGACCCCGACGCCCTCGACGAAGGCTGGGCCGGAATCTCCTTCTGGGTGAAGGGCGACGGCTCGGACCAGTTTGGCACGCTGGTGCTCTGCGGCATGCATCCGCAGTGGTTCCCGTTCAAGTACGCCTGCTCGTTCCCGCTCAAGGACACGGCGTGGCGGCAGTTCAAATTCAGATGGAGCGACCTCGTCCCCGAAGACGCCACCGACGCCATCGGCACGCCGGGCGGCGCGCCTCCGAGCAACATCGAGCATGTCAAAGTCGGCAGCAAGTGGTCGACGACGCACAACAACCGGGCAATGCCCAAGTTCAGCTTCAGCCTCGACCATCTGCAACTCGAAGCCGATCTGCCGCCCGCCGCGGAAGCGCCCGCGCGACCGGGACTGGATGCGGTCCAGGCGAAGCTCGCCGGGAAAAAGCCCGTGTCCATCCTCTGCCTCGGGGACTCGATCACCGCCGGCACGTCGCTGGGCAACGCCGATCAGGAACGCTACGCGCAGGTGCTCGAGCGCCTGCTGCGCGAACGGTGCGGCTATGACGAAATCACCGTCGTCAGCCGCGCCGTCGGCGGCGCCCAGGGCAACGACCTGCGCCTGTGGGTCGAGCGCGATTTCACCGGGATCGAACCCGACCTCGCCATCGTCATGTTCGGCTACAACGACAAGACCTGGGGCTATCCGGCCGACTACTACGGCCATATCGTGTCGGACTACGTCCGGCGCATCGCCCGCCAGACCGCCGGGCGCACCGCCGTGCTGCTCCTCACGCCGATCCCGGGACGCGGCCCTCGCACGATCATGATGGATGACTACGCCGAAGCCGCGCGCCGCGTCGCGAAGAACGACGCCATCGCGCTCTGCGACATGCATCAGGTCTTCAAGGCCTTCGGCCGCGAGGGACTCAACGCCTACATGGCGGACAACGCCCATCCCAACGCCAAGGGGCATGCCACGATGGCCCAGACGATCGCCGACCTTCTCGCGCCGCCAAAGTGACGCCTGCTCCGCCCGGCGCTAGCGGTCGCCGTGCGTCCGCCCCGGCAGATGCCGGTAGAACTGCGCGCTGGCGACCGTCGCGTACGGGCCTATCCAGAACACGATCACGAGCACGGCCGGCACCATCAGCACGGCCGCCATGACCGGGGAGAAGAGCATCGCGGCGAAGGGCGGCAGCATGCAGAGCAGAGCGAGCAGCATGAACCAGGCATGCATGCCGAGGAGCTTGCCTTTGTACCCCGTCATGATCCGCTTGCTTTCGCGAACCGCCTCGGCGGCCTTCATGCCGGGATTGTCGCGCAGGATGAAGAGGGTCATGGAATACGAGTAGGAGGCGACGATGCCGGGGATGATGAAGAGCAGGGACCAGAGCAGCATCTTGAGGCCCATGATGCCCGCCGCCCAGAGGATGCGCCAGCCGTCGGCGAAGCCCTCGAAGAGGTTTCCCACTTCGGCGGCGTCGTTGCGCGCGATGTTGAGCGCCATCACGGTGGAGACGCCGTACTGGAGCAGGACGTTCACGCACATCACGACGCCCTGGATCGCCAGCGTGATCAGGAGGACTGCGAGAAAATCGGGGGATGCCATCGCCTGAAGCGAACCTTCGCTTCGCGTGATCGATTCCTTCAAGGAGAATTCCAGCGGAAGCGACGAGACGAGGAAGTCGACCGCCATCTTGATCACGATCATGATCAGCATCGCGCCGATCATCGTGCCGTAGCGACCGCGCAGCGCCTCGCGCGCCTGGCGGCAGAGGTCCTGTACCGGCTCCAGTCCGGTCCGCCCGGACGAATCGGCCTCGTGCGCGGAGAACGCCGCAGGCGGACGCGATGCCGCCTCGTGCGCGACGGAAGGGGCGTCGCCGAACACGAGGCCGTCGACGGTCCAGGCGGGCTTCCACTGCTCGCCGAAGTCCGCCGTCCAGACCAGATCCCCGGCGCGGAGGCCTCCATCGCGGGCCAGCCGCTCGAGTTCGGAGAATTCAACGGGGCCGCTGCGTTCGCCGTTGACGGCGTAGTACCATGCGCTCATGGGATTGGCTCCTGGATAACCGGCTATTTGCCCTTGTCGTCGACGTCGAACTTCTGGAGGATCCGCACGAAGAAATAGAGCAGGGCCAGCACGCCCATCACGCTCGCGAAGGCCGTGAGGCCGACTTTCACACCGTCGTTCAGCAATTGCATGTTGTCCATATCGACCTCCTCAGCCTCCCAGCATGTGCAGCAGCATCGCCCCGGCGATCACGGAGCCGACCTGGCCGGCGACGTTCGCCCCCGCGGCCTGCATGATCAGCACGTTGTACGGATCCTCCTCCAACGCCAGCTTCTGCACGATGCGCGAGGACATCGGGAAGGCGGAGATGCCGCAGGCCCCGATCATCGGGTTGATCTTGCGCTTGAGGAAGAGGTTCGCGAACTTCGCCGCCAGCACGCCGCCCGCCGTGTCGAAGACGAACGCCAGCAGGCCGATGCCCATGATGAAGGCCGTCTCGACGGTCAGGAACGACGCGGCGGCCATCGTGCCGCCGATCGTGATGCCCAGCAGCAGCGTGACGAGGTTCGAGAGCTCGTTCTGGGCGGAGTTGGAGAGGCGCTCCAGAACGCCGCACTCCCGCACCAGGTTGCCGAACATCAGCGAGCCGATCAGCGCCGTGCTCTCCGGCGAGACGATTCCCGCCAGGATCGTCACCACGATCGGGAAGAGGATGCGCACGCGGCGCGACACGCTCGTCTTGCCCTGCGCCGGCATCCGGATGCGCCGCTCCTGCTTCGACGTCAGCAGGCGGATCACGGGAGGCTGGATGATCGGCACGAGCGCCATGTAGGAGTACGCCGCCACCGTGATCGGGGCGATGTACTTGGGCGCGAAGATCTTGCCGACGTAGATCGAGGTGGGGCCGTCCGCGGCGCCGATGATGCCGATCGCCGCCGCCTCCTTCAGCGAGAACAGCTCCGGCTGGATGAAGTTGGCGCAGAGCGCGAGCAGCATCGCCACGAAGATGCCGAGCTGCGCCGCGCCCCCGAAGAAGATCGTCACCGGCTGCGTCAGCAGCGGGCTGAAGTCGATCATCGCCCCGACCCCGATGAAGATCAGGATCGGGAAGAGCTCATTGCCGATGCCGAAGTTGTAGAGCGAAGTCAGAAAGCCGGACTCTGCCACGGCGGCCGAATGGGGGATGTTCGCCAGAATCGCGCCGAAGCCGATCGGCAGCAGCAGCATCGGCTCGTACTGCTTCTTGATCGCCAGCCAGATCATGACGGAGCCGATGATCATCATGACGACCTGCTCGAAGGTGAGGCCCGTGATTCCGGTCAACAGGGGGTGGACAGCAAGCATTGCATCCTCTTTGCGCCAGGCGCTGGGGTTAGGTTGAGTTAAAAAGCTCGAAGTCTACCACCCGTCCCTGTGATCGTCAAGAAACAACGATAATCAAAAACCGCCCCCGCCGTATCGCCTTGACTCTTTCGACCCTCAGTTTCTGAAGGTGGGAACCGTAGCCGCGGCGTTCCAAGTCCCGGATCGCTCCGGGCATGTGGTCGGCGCGCGTATTCCAGCTCCCGAGTTAAATCGTAGGTTGAAGAATTTCGGCAGTCCGCGTGCGGGGGCAGCAAAATGCTTTAACGGGAACAAGGCTAGCACAATGCGAGACCCCGGTCAATCGCGGGGCTTGTTCTATGGCGCGGGGTCTGTCCACAAAGTCTTTACCAAAGTCTTTGACTTCAGACGTTCCG
>JAAZAI010000301.1 GCA_012514445.1 Lentisphaerota bacterium | reverse complement strand
GCCGGCGCGCGGAACCTCGTCGCGAAGATCAACGCCCACTGCGGCGAAGGCACCGTCCGCGACATCGCCTTCCGGGCCGCCCCGTCCGGCTACCGGCCCTGAGGTCGCTCCCCGCGCGTGAAGAGGGAGACGATCGCCGGCAGGACGGTCAGCGTGAAGAGGCCGGCGACGAGGATGCCGCCCACGGACGCCACGCCGATGCCCACGCGGTTCTCGGAGCCGATGCCCGAACCCAGCGCGATCGGCAGCATGCCCAGGCCCGAGGCCAGGATCAGCATCAGCGCCGGGCGGAACTGGTCGTGCATCGCCACGACAAGCGCCTCGCGCTTCGTCATCCCCTCCGCTTCGAGCTGGCCCATGCGCTCGACGATCAGGATCGCGGCGTTCACCACGATGCCGATGAGCATCAGGATGCCCAGCAGCGTGAGGATCGTGATGGCCAGACCGGTGATCGCGAGCGACGCGATCACGCCGATCAGGCCCATCGGCAGCGTCAGCAGCGCGATGCCCGGGCGCGTCCAGGACTCGAGCATCGCCGAGAGCAGCAGCACGGTGAGGAAGGTGCCCAGCAAGATCGCCTCGCCGAAGTCCGCCACGGCGTCTCCGAGCATCTCGCTGTCGCCCGCCGTCTTGAACGTGTAGCCCGGCGGCAGCAGCTTTCCGCGTTCGACGGCGGCGAGGATTCCGGCGCCCGTCTGGCTCAGCGTCGCGCCCGGCGCCAGATCGCCGAGGAGCACGACGGAGCGCTGCTTGTCCACGCGGTACACCTGGAGGAGCGCGTAATCGTCGACGACGTCGGCGACGGACTCGAGCGGAATCGCCTTGCCGTCGCGGCCCGGCAGCATGAACTGACGGACCTGGTCCTTGCCCGGCGTTTCGGCGAGCTTGACGCGGATGTCGTAGGAGCGGTCCCCGCGCTTGAAGCTGGCGGCCTCGACGCCGTCGATGTTGGCGCGCACGACGGATCCGAGTCGCGCGGCCGGGATGCCGAGATCGGCGAGCACGGGTCGGCGCGGCACGACGCGCAGCTCCGGCTTGGGGTCGCGCACCGTCGTCTCGAACATCCCCACGCCCGGCACCTGGCGACCGGCGTCGCGGATCGTCCGCGCGGAGTCCTCCAGCACGGCGAGGTCGGGACCGGAGAGCGTGTACTCGATGGGCAGGCTCTGACCGCCCATCTTGCCGGAAACCGAGGCGGAGATCAGGCAGTCCGTTTCGTCCGCGAGCAGGTCGCGAATCGCCTGGAGACGCTCCTGGATCGTCCAGTCGCGTTCGAGCTTCGATTTGAAGAACAGCTCGATCTGCCCCATGTAGACGCCTTCGCGGGCCTGGCCGCCGAAGGCCTCGGCGATGCCCACCGTCGTCATGACGTGGTCGAGGTCGGAGAACGCCAGCAGGCGGTCCTGTATCGCGGCGAGGCGCTTCTCCGTGGTGGCGAGGTTGCTGTAGGGGGGCAGCTCGACGCGGATGAACACGCGGCCCACGTCGTCAGTCTCGAAGAACGTGAAGCCGACCTGGGCGCCGCCGACCTTCATCGTGACGAAGAAGAGCGCCACGAAGCCCGCGGCGACGGCGACGCAGACGAGACGCCGCTCGAAGACGGCGCGCAGCCATCGCGCGTAGCGGCTCGCGATGCGCTGGAACTTGACCTCCCAGCGCCGGCCGAGGCGGCTGAAGGCGTTCACCTTGCGCTTGCTCGCCGGCTGCAGGAGCATCGCGCAGAGGATCGGCGTGAGCGTGAAGCTGATCAGGATCGAAACGGCGTTGACGATCAGCGTCGTGACGGCGAACGGCACGAGGATCTTGCCGACGAGGCTCCACATCATCGTGATGGGCAGCATCACGATCACGTTCGTGCCCGCCGAGGCCAGTACGGCCACCGTCACTTCGGAGGCGCCCTGCCGCGCCGCCTCCCAGTGGTCGTCCATCGTCTCGAACTTCGAGACGATGTTCTCGAGCACGACGATCGAGTTTGACACGAGCACGCCCGTGGAGAGGCCGATCGCCAGCAGCGTCACCGTGTTGAGGGACTGCCCCCAGAGCCGCATGAAGAAGAGGCTGATCACGACCGTCACCGGCATCGTGATCGCCACGATCACCGTCGTGCGGATGTTGACGAGGAAGATGAAGAGGATCGCCGCGCAGATCAGGATCGCCTGCCAGACACTGGAAAGCGCGGCGTTGACGGACTCGACGACGCTCGCCGACTCGTCGGAGACCCACGTCATCGCCATGCCGCCGGGCAACGTGGCCGCGATTTCGTCGAAGCGCCGCCGGCATTCGCGCACGACTTCGACGGTGTTGCCCTCGGACTTCTTCACGATCTTGATCGCGACGCCCGGCTTGCCGTCGAGCAGCACGCGCTGCCGGACCTCCTCCGTCGCCATGCGCACCGTCGCGACATCGCGCAGCAGCACGCGCGCGCCGTCGGCGCCCGCGACTTCGAGCCCTTCGAGCTCCGCCGCCTCGGCGTATTCCGCGTCGAAACGCACGGCGTACTCCATGCCGCCCTCGCGCAGACGGCCGCCCGGCAGGCTCAGCACGCCGGCGCGCAACGCGTCCGCCACGTCGCCCGCCGTCAGGCCCGCGGCGACGAGCCGCGCGCGGTCGAGCTCGACCCACACCTCGCGCTCGTTGCCGCCCACCACGTCCACGCG
>JAAZAI010000300.1 GCA_012514445.1 Lentisphaerota bacterium | reverse complement strand
TTCAGGGTTCAGGAAAATTCCGAAGAAGCCATCAGGAATATGGTGTCGTCGGATTCCATGGACTCTACCAGTCTCGTCAATGCATGGCTAACGGCAACCCCTGAACCCTGAACCCCGAACCCTATCTCCTCTGCGAGTCAACTATCTTGACTGGCGACGGACCGAAATTCGGCCTCTTTCCGAGACTTGCAAAAGAGCTCCGTTTCGGGTACTCTCTTCGAATCTCAACACGCGAGGAGACCACCCCAAGATGAAGAAGCTGACCAACATCCTTTGCATCGGCGCCGGCTACGTCGGCGGGCCCACCATGGCGATGATCGCCCGGAAGTGCCCGGACCGCAGGGTCGTCGTCGTGGATGTCAACGCCAATCGCATCGCCGCCTGGCAGTCGGACGAGCTTCCAATCTACGAGCCCGGCCTCCAGGAGGTGGTCCGGGAGACGCTCAATCGCAACCTGTTCTTTTCAACCGATGTCGACAAGGCCATCGCCGAGGCGGACGTGATCTTCGTGGCGGTGAACACCCCGACGAAGACCTTCGGCCAGGGTGCCGGTCGGGCGGCCGACCTCCAGTATTGGGAGAAGACCGCCCGCCAGATCAAGGCCTGCGCCAAGCACGACACCATCGTCGTCGAGAAGTCCACGCTGCCGGTCCGCACGGCCGCGGCCATGCAGCGCGTCCTCTCTTCGGGCGAGCCGGGCGTCCTCTTCGAAGTGCTTTCGAACCCCGAGTTCCTCGCCGAGGGCACGGCCATCGCGGACCTGGAGTGCCCGGACCGCGTGCTGATCGGCTCCAACGAGACGCCCGCCGGACTCGCCGCGCGCGAGGCGGTGGTGGACATCTACGCCTCCTGGATCCCGCGCGAACGGATTCTGACGACGAACGTCTGGTCCTCCGAGCTTTCGAAAATCGCGGCGAACGCGTTTCTCGCGCAGCGCATCTCCTCGATCAACGCGCTCACCGAGCTGTGCGAGAAGACGGGCGCGAACGTCGCGGAGGTCGCCCGCGCGATCGGCGCGGACAGCCGCATCGGCCCCAAGTTCCTGAAGGCGGGCGTCGGTTTCGGCGGCTCCTGCTTCAAGAAGGACATCCTCAACCTCGTCTACATGTGCGAATCGCAGGGCCTCCAGGAGGCCGCCGACTACTGGCGCACGGTCGTCGAGATGAACGCGCATCAGCAGAACCGCTTCGTGCGGACGATGCTCGAGGCGATGTTCAACACGGTGGCCGGAAAACGCATCGCGCTCTTCGGCTTCGCCTTCAAGGCGGACACCTCGGACACGCGCGAGACACCGGCGCTGACCGTCGCGAAGCTCCTCGCCGACGAGCACGCGGACCTCGTCGTCACCGACCCCCACGCCATCGCCAACGCCAAGGCGGACCTCGCCGCGCTCGGGGACCGCGTGGGCTTCGGGCGGATCCGTACGCGGCGGCTCGCGGCGCGGACGCCGTGGCCGTGATGACGGACTGGCGCCAGTACCGCGAACTGGACTGGAAGCGCATCTACGCGGCCATGCGCAAGCCGGCGTTCGTCTTCGACGGGCGAAACTGCCTCGACCATTCGGCGCTCTACGCGCTGGGATTCCACGTCTACGCCATCGGCATCGAGCCGAAATCGCATTTCGAGAGAAACTAGCCAGGAGGAACAAGCCATGTGGGACTACACGGACAAGGTGCTGGATCATTTTCACAATCCCCGGAACGTCGGCAAGATCGAGAATCCGGACGGGGTGGGGCAGGTGGGCGCGCTCGCCTGCGGCGACGCCCTCACGCTGATGTTCAAGCTGGACGCGGACAAGCGCATCGCGGACGTCAAGTTTCAGACGTTCGGCTGCGCCTCCGCCATCGCGTCTTCCTCGGCGCTCACCGAAATGGTCAAGGGCATGACGCTTGAAGAGGCCAAGAAGGTGACGAACCAGGACATCGCCGAGTTCCTCGGCGGTCTTCCCGAGCAGAAGATGCACTGCTCCGTCATGGGGCGCGAGGCGCTCGAGGCGGCCATCCACAACTACGAGACCGGAGAGACCACGACGCGCTCCATCAGCGACGATCCCGTGATCTGCCACTGCTTCGACGTCCACGAGTCCGAGATCGTCCGCGTCGTCCGCGAGAACAAGCTGACCACCCTCGAGCAGGTGACGAATTTCTGCAAGGCGGGCGGCGCGTGCGGCGGCTGCAAGGACGACATCCAGGCGATCATCGACAAGATCGTCGCCGAGGCGAAACCGGCCGAGGCGGCGGCGCCGACGGCCCGCCCGATGACCCAGATTCAGAAGATCAAGAAGATCGAGGAGATCGTCGAGCGCGAGATCCGGCCCATCCTCAAGCGCGACGGCGGCGACCTCGAGCTCATCGACGTGCGCGGCGACGAGGTGGTGATCGCCTTCCGCGGCGTTTGCGCGGGGTGCGCGTCGTCGAGCTTCACGCGAAAATCGCTCGTCGAGGCCAAGCTGCGCGAGTTCGTGCTGCCGACCTTGGTGGTGGTCGAGGAAAGGGAGGCGCCATGAACCCCGTCGTCTATCTGGACAACAACGCCACGACGAAGGTCGCGCCCGAAGTGGTCGAGGCGATGCTGCCGTTCTTCACGGAGCGGTACGGCAACGCCTCGAGCATGCATGCCTTCGGCGGGGCGATTCACGCGGATCTCGAGCGGGCGCGCGAAAAGGTCGCCGCGCTGATCCACGCCGCTCCTTCGGAGATCGTCTTCACGAGCTGCGGCAGCGAGTCCGACAACATGGCGATCTTCGGCGCGGTCGAACGGCTCGGGCGCGACACGACGATCATCACGACGCGCGTCGAGCATCCGGCGGTGCTCCAGCCCTGCCGGGAGCTGCGCGACCGCGGCTACCGCGTGATCGAAGTCGGCGTGATGGCCGATGGCACGCTCGACATCGACGCGTACAGCGCGGCGCTGGCCACGCCGGGCCCGAAGTTCGTTTCGATGATGTGGGCGAACAACGAGACCGGGGTCGTCTTCCCGATCCAGGTCGCCGCGGAGAAGGCTCTGGCGGCCGGCGCCGTGTTCCACACGGACGCCGTCCAGGCCGTCGGCAAGCTCGCCGAGGTGGACATGTCCCGCGTCCCGGTGAACATGCTGTCGCTTTCCGGCCACAAGCTGCACGCCCCGAAAGGCGTCGGCGCGCTCTACATCCGGCGCGGCACGCGCCTGAAGCCGTTCCTGCGGGGTGGCCATCAGGAGCGCGGACTGCGCGCCGGCACCGAGAACGTGCCGTACATCGTCGGACTCGGCAAGGCGGCGGAACTGGCGATGGACGAAATGCGCGACGACATCCCGCGGATCGCCGCGATGCGCGACCGCCTCGAGGCGGGTCTGCTCAAGTGCCCGGACGCGATCGTCAACGGTTCGCGCCGGATGCGCCTGCCGAACACGCTCAACATCAGCTTCGAATACATCGAGGGCGAGGCGATCCTCTACCACCTGAGCGACGCGGGCATCTGCGCCTCCTCGGGCTCCGCCTGCACCTCGGGCTCGCTCGAGCCCTCGCACGTCATCCGCGCCATGGGCGTGCCCTTCACGGCCGTCCACGGCTCCATCCGCTTCAGCTTCAGCAAGTACAACACCGAGTCGGACGTCGTTCGCGTCCTGGCCGTCGTGCCGGGCGTCGTCGACAAGCTTCGCAAGCTCTCGCCCTTCGTCAAGTGACACGTATCCACAAAGGTCGCGACTACGATCGCGACAAGGAAAATTGGAGAATTCCCATGAACAGCGACATGATCAAGGAAGGTTTTGAACGCGCCCCCCACCGCAGCCTGCTCTACGCCACGGGCGTCAAGAAGGACGACCTGCGCAAGCCGTTCATCGGCGTCTGCAACTCGTTCGTCGAGATCATCCCCGGACACGTCCATTTGAACAAGGTGGCGGAGTTCATCAAGCAGGAGATCCGAGCCGCGGGGGGCGTCCCCTTCGAGTTCAACACCATCGGCATCTGCGACGGCATCGCGATGGGCCATGGCGGCATGAAGTACTCCCTGCCCAGCCGCGATCTGATCGCCGACTGCGTCGAATCCATGGTGCGAGCGCACTGCTTCGACGCGCTGATCTGCATCCCCAACTGCGACAAGATCGTTCCGGGGATGGTCATGGGCGCGCTGCGCGCCAACATCCCCACGATCTTCTCCAGCGGCGGTCCGATGCGCGCCGGCAAGCTCGATGGAAAGCCGATGGATCTGATCTCGGTCTTCGAGGGCGTCGCGGAATTCAACAACGGCAAGATCGACGCCGCGCAGCTCGAACGGGTGGAGGAGTCCTCGTGCCCCGGCTGCGGCTCCTGCTCCGGCATGTTCACCGCGAACTCCATGAACTGCCTCTGCGAGGCGATCGGCCTCGCGCTGCCCGGCAACGGCTCCATCCTCGCGGACGACCCCGCCCGGCGCGAGCTGTGGAAGACGGCGGCGCGCCGCGCCGTCGAGATGGCGCGCGCCCAGGGGCCGCTGCCGCGCGAACTCGTCACGCTCGCCTCGATCGACAACGCCTTCGCGCTCGACATGGCCATGGGCGGCAGCTCCAACACCGTCCTGCACACGCTCGCCATCGCCCACGAGGCGGGCGTCGCCTACGACCTCGACCGCATCAACGCGATCTCGCGCAAGTGCCCCAACGTCTGCAAGGTCGCGCCGTCCTGCTCCTATCACATGGAGGACGTGGACGCCGCGGGCGGCATTTCGGCCATCCTCAAGCGCATCGCCGGCATTCCCGGGCTGCTCGACCTCTCCTGCAAGACCGTGAGCGGCCTGACGATCGGCGAGATCGTCGCGAAGGCCGAGGTGAAGAACGACGCGGTCATCCGCACGGTGGAGAACGCCTATTCGAAGGACGGCGGCCTCACGATCCTCCACGGCAACCTCGCCGAGCAGGGCGCCGTCGTCAAGAAGGCCGGCGTCGCACCGTCCATGCTGAAGTTCGAGGGCAAGGCGATCTGCTTCGACTCCCAGGAGGAGGCCTGCGAGGGCATCCTCGCCGGCAAGGTCAAGCCAGGCCACGTGGTGGTCATCCGCTACGAAGGCCCGAAGGGCGGCCCCGGCATGCAGGAGATGCTCGCCCCCACGTCCTACATCATGGGCGCCGGGCTTGGCGAGTCCGTCGCGCTCATCACCGACGGCCGCTTCTCCGGCGGCACGCGCGGCGCCTGCATCGGCCACGTCTCTCCCGAAGCGGCTGAAGGCGGCGTGATCGGGCTGCTCCAGGATGGCGACACCCTCGTGATCGACATCCCCGGACGGACGCTCGACGTGAAGCTCGACGAGGCGACGCTCGGCAAGCGCCGCGCCGCGCAGAAGCCGTGGACCCCGCGCGCCACCTCGGGATGGCTGCGCCGCTATTCGCATCTCGTCGGCAACGCCAGCTCGGGCGCCACGTTGCAGTAGCCCGCTTCGAATGGCGTGCCATTCAGGGGATGGAGTGTGTGGGTGTGCCCGCAGGCGGCAGTACTGCCGCCGTCCAGAGCTGCGTGAGATCCGAGGCGAATGGCGCGGCCATTCGAGTGGGCGACGCGTCGTAGCCGCGTCGGTACTGCCGAGGCGCGCGACGGTAGCGGGGTACCAACCCGCTACGACGGGCTGCCCGGGCGTTCGGCCATCGCCTCGCGGGTTATGGCGAGCGCGATCTTTGTCGCGATCGCGCCGTCCTCCAGCATCGGCACGCCCGAGAAGTCGCCGGTGCTGCGGGCTTTGAACATCGCCCGGTACATCTCGGCGAAGTCCTTCTCCTCCGCGAAGGCGAACGTCTGGACGCCCTGGGCGTTTTGCAGTTCGAACGTGGAGGAGGTCTTGTCGTAGCGGATGACGCCGTCGGTGCCGATGATGTCGTACCGGTAGGCCATGAGGCGGTTCGCGCAGACATGGCCGTAGGAGATGGAGGTCTCGGCCATGACGTGCATGCCGTTGGAGAAGTCGAGGTGTCCCCAGACGTGGTCGGGGGCGTCGTAGTCGTCCGCCCACGATCCAATGCCGCGCCAGCGGATCGGCTCGGCGCCGGTCCAGAAGCGAGCGATGTCGATCAGGTGGACGCCGCAGTCGAAGAAGGGGCCGCCTTCGCGCATGCGGCCTTCGCGGCGTTCGTTGAGCTTGTGCGTGGCGAGGTCGAGGTACTTCCCGCGGCAGTCCCAGTTGAAGACGAGGCGCATCGTGCGAGGACTGCCGATGGCTCCGGTGGAGAGAAGTTCGCGGATTTTGCGCGAGACGGCGCCGAAGCGGTAGCAGAACGCGACCATCGCGCGGATTCCGGCGCTGCGCACGAGTTGAAGGGCTTCGTCGCAGGCCTCCATCGTCTCGGCGAGGGGCTTTTCACAGATGACGTCGACGCCGTGGTCGGCGGCGGAACGGAGATTGGCGAGGTGGGCGCCGGAGGGCGAGGTGATCGAGACGAGATCGAGATTGGAGGCCCAGAAGGCGGATTCGTCATCGGTCGCGGTTTCGAATCCGAATTCGGCGGCGAGTTCGCGGGCGGAGGCGATTCGGGGCGAATAGAGGGCGGCCCTGCGGATTCCCGCAATGCCTTGCAAGGCGGGAAGGTGGCGGTAGTGCGCCACGATGCCGCACCCCATCAAACCAAATTTAATGTCGTCCATGTCATCCCCCAGATTGTGCTGTTAGTATATCATTGCGACATCTTGCGGTCAACGCCGCGTAGCGGGTGTGCAGCAATTCGCAATATGGCCGACCCTGCTTCGCTGCGGCGTGCTCGGAGAGCCCGCCCTACCTCGTAGACTCCCCGTTTGGCGATGATTTCGGGGTAGGGCGCGATCTCCGA
>JAAZAI010000299.1 GCA_012514445.1 Lentisphaerota bacterium | reverse complement strand
TCGCGACCCGGCGCCTCTATCCGGCCTGCGAGCCGAAGGTGCCGCACTTGGACGACTGCGTGTTTACGAGCGGGTTCGTCTTTCGCGATGACGGCTTCGTCGACGTCTACACGGGTGTCGGCGATGCGCGGCAGGGCCGCGTGACGCTCCCCGCCTCGGTCTTGCCGGGACCGTGAACCGGCGCGTCTGATGCTCGACGAACGCCTAGTACATTGTACAGGCAGAAATGACGGTAATTTTCGACAGGATTACAGGATTAACAAGATTGAAACCAAGAACTTAATCTTGTAAATCTTGTAATCTTGTCTTGCCAATACGCACGGTACAGAGTACTAGGATGGCGTCCGGGGCGTCGCGTCGAGCTGACGAAACGCCTCATACGCCGCGATCGAGACGGCGTTGGCCAGATTGATGCTTCGCGCATGTTCGCCGGGCATCGGGATGCGGAAAAGCCGCTCCGCGGACCGGACGTGGAATTCCTCCGGCAGCCCTCGGCTTTCCGAGCCGAAGACCAGCGCGTCGCCTGGCGCGAAAGCGCAGGAGTACAGGCTGCGCGTTCCCCGCGTGCTCATCAGAAAGAGGCGCTCGGGGCGAACCGTCTCGAGAAACGCCGCCCACGTGTCGTGGACCCGCAAGTCGAGGTGGTCCCAGTAGTCGAGACCGGCGCGCTTCACCTGATGCTCGGCCAGATGGAATCCCAGCGGACGTACGAGATGCAGCGGCCAGCCCAGCCCCACGCAGACGCGGCCGATGGCCCCCGTGTTGTGCGGGATCTCCGGTTGGAACAGCACGATGTGGACGGATGGGTTCATCGAATCGCCTCGTTGGCCCGTCCGGAATTACGAACGATCTTGTGCATTGGAATATTCATGTTGGTCCGAATGGCGCACTCCTTTGCGCCGGTCTGCGCCTGCATCCCGCTAGAAGCGGACCAGTCTGGGTCGAGACGCGTCGCGCCGGCCTCCGCGGGTGCAGGCCTCGGCGTAGACGATGAGCGTTTCGAGCGTCTTCTCCACGTTCAGACCGTGGAACACCACGGGAAGGCCGGTCTTGGGCAAACAGGGAAGGTTGCCGTGGGAGGTGACGAAGAACCGACGGGCGCCATCCTGTCCGTAGTGTTCGCGCAGCACGTCTTCGACAAGCGGCAGGAAATTGTCGTCGCCCACGATGATCGCCTCGGGCTGCCACGGGAATTCCGGCGCAAGGGCCATTCGGAAGATGCGTCTGGCGAGCGAGAGCGCAGGCAGGCTGGTGTCGGAGCCATGCACGTGGTAGGGGCCGCACTCCAGCCCATGGGCCTGCGCCTGCCTGCGGATTTCGTCCTCGCGGTCGGTGCTGTGGAGGAATCCCTCGAAGACGGCGATGCGCTTGAGGCCCCGCTGGCGGCATTCCACGAAGAAGGGGGTCAGATCGGTGGTCGTGGCGCCTGCTGCCGAGTCGATCAACGGGGTGAGCAGGGATCCCGTCGCGATGGGGTTGGGCGCGAAGATCCCCGCCATCGGCACGTCGTCGATGGAGACGATGCTGTCCTTGCGCTTGTGGGCGGGAAGGGCTTCGAGGAAGACCCCGGCGTACCGGTGGGAGCGAACGGCGTCCAGGGCGGCGATGTGCGCGGGGTCGTCGAACTCGAGGTCGAGGGCGTAGGCGATTTCGAAGCGCGCCTCGGTCCGGCCTGCGATGGCTTCCGCCGACTTCAGGATCGCCTGGGTGAGGATGCTGGGCGCCTCCGGCACACCGTAGCAGAGAATGAGGAACCGATTGGCGAAGGGGAGGGTTTCCGCCGCGCGGGTGCCGAGGTGCGGCACGGCGACGACGAACTTTTCGTCCCGAAGCTGGTTGAAGGCCTTTTGGACGGTGTGGTGGGTCGTCTTGAACTTGTCGATGAACCAGGTGCGGTGCGGAAGCAGTTGGCCCGGCGCCCATTTCCCCTGCGCCAGCCGGGAGCGGACGTAGTCCGCGACCTGCATCTGCTTGATCGGCTTGGGGCCGAATCGGACTCGGGTTTTCATGGCCTGCATGGCTTGAGTTCGAGATGGAGACATGGCGGACCTCGGGATTAGAAGCGGAATTCGCCCCATTGGCTCGGGTTGATGCGGACTTCGGAGGGGATGTCGGAAACTTCCTGGCTGCCGGGGTCGAAGTAGTAGCAGCGGCGAACGACCCGGCTGCCGCTGGCGTCGCCGAAGACGACGCCGACGTCGCCGCGTCGCAGACCCCCGATCTGGGACGGCTCGCCGAGTGCGCTCCAGGGAATGGACGCCGTGAGCGTGTAGCCGTTCTTCCGGCGCGCGATCGTGATCTTCGCCGCGTCGATGCGATCGACGCGCGCGACGTGTTCCGTGCCGGTGGGGGAGGCGAAGGCGATGGGCTCGGCGGTTGATTCCGGATCGACGTAAACGTAGCGGACCACCACCGCGCCGTCTTCGCGGGGGGCGATGACGAAGCGCTGGTCTCCGGGTCCCGGTCGCGTCCTGCCGGAGGGCAGCTCGGGATCGGCCGCCCAGCGCAAGTCGATGGCGTCGCCCGTGTGGAAGAGGGTGTTCAGGTCCCCGCCGGCGTTTTCAAAGGGGGTCTCGTCCTCCACGGAGATCCAGAGCACCAGCGCGGCGCCCGTGTTGCCGATGGCGAAGGTCGCGACGGGCGCCTCCTCCGGGAAGGCGTGCCCGGCGATTTTCTCCCAGCCCGGCGTCAGGCCGAAACCGCCGGCGCGGACGGTCGCGGCTGGCCCCCGTTCCGCGGGCGGAATCATCTCGAGGGGCGGCGGCGGAACGGCGATCTTGATCGGAGCGCCCTCCAGGCGGACGAGCGAATCGAGCCCGCGCACGTCGCAGACGTTGAGGGCGTCCTTGCCGACGATTTGAAGCGCGCGGCCGTCGGGGCCTTCGCCGAGCCAGCCGAAGAAGCATTCGTCGCCCAGGCTGTTCCGGTCGAGACGCAATCCGCGCTCCGCCTGAAGCAGGTTCTGCTGCATCGGGTTGCGCCGCATGTCGCCGAAGAGCTCGGCGACGAAGAGCCCGTCGTGCGTGAAGAGGTAGCGCGTCCCCTTGTTGCCGTTCAACTGGAAGACGTCGCCGATGGCGCCGCCCGCCGAGGCGAAACCCTCCACGTTCAAGGTGTGCTGGATGTCGCCGTCGCGGGGCATGGGCGAGTTGTGCCAGTTTGCGGGGAAGGGATTGGGGTAGGTCCAGCGCACGCGTCCGTCGGGCGCGAGCGAGAGCAGGACGTTCTCCGCGCTGCCCTGGTTTCCACCGCCGCCGCAGTTCAGGATGTAGTTTCCGTCGCGGTCCGGGGCGATGGCGGCGATGCCCTGGCGGAGGGCCGCCTCGGGCAGGGGGATGCGCACGGCGGCGTCCAGCGAATAGCGGAGCGGTTCGCCGGGAAGGGGCTTGAGCACGACGAGAGCGTTCTTCTCCCCCGCCAGTCGATCGTTCCGTACCGGTCGTCCTCGATCGGGACGGCGAATCCGGCTTGCGCGGCGATCGCCTCGTCGACGGGTCGGCGGGCGCGGTCGAGGTCGAACGCGCCTTCGCGCCAAAACGGCATCGGCAGAGGCGCCGCGACCCGCCAGGGCGCCGGGATCGGCATGACCGCCTCGCGAACGGTCTCGCCAAGGCGCGCGCGAAGGGTGACGAGGTTGCGAAGGCGGTCGGGCGCGCCTTCCACGAGAAAGGCGCCCGAGAAGCCCGGTTCCGGCGCCTGGATCACGCGCCAGCCATCGGGCAGGTCGATCGACAGTTGCGGGCGGCGTTCCGGATCGTCATCCCCTCTGGGCGCCCAACTGCAGGCGATGGCGAACCGGAAGACTCCGGGCGCGTCGGTCGGCGTGGCCGATTCGAGCCGCCAGGAAAGGCCCGTGCCTTCATCGGCGGCCTTCTGGAGCAGCGGGGCGAGGCGGTTGTCCTTCAGCCATCGCGCCGCCGCGGTTTCGCCAAGACCTTCCAGCATGGCCAGGGCGATGGCGATGTGACCGGCCTCGCTGGGATGGACGAAGTCGGAGGTGACGTGGAAGTCGGGCTTCCGCGCACGCCCGTCGCGTTGGACGCTCCAGGCCGTTTCCGAGGCGGGAAGATAGCGCGCCCCGATTTGCGCCGCCAACGCGGCGACGCGGGCGTTCATCTGGGCGATCAGCCGGTTCTTGGGCGACGCGGGATCCTCCGTGCAGGGCGTGATGGAGGCGAGACCGACGACGTGGGGGGCGAGACGGGTTTTGAGCGCGTCCACCAGTTCGGCCAGATTACCCTGCCAGGCGTCCAACGATTCCGGCGTGTCGGAGATGTAGGGGGCGAGCACGTCGTTCATGCCGAGCATGACGATCAGCACGTCCGCCGGACGGTCGAGTTCGGCTTTGACGTCGATGCCTTTGACGTCCAGGAAGGTCGCGTCGGTGCGCGATCGGCGTTCCACGCTGCGCCAGCTCGCCACCGACTGGCCGCTGCCGCCGAGGGCGGCGATCGCGACGGGGGCGCCGGGGCGGGCGGCTGCGAAAGCCGCGTCGAGCTGATGCGCGAAGCCCCGGGAATGGTTGCGGCTGAGCCCGGTGATGCTGTCGCCGACGAGCACCAGCCGGACGGCGTTGGTCTCCGTCCCGAACAGGCTCGGGGTTGCGTTGGCGGTGCAGGCGAGCTGGATCGCGGCGG
>JAAZAI010000298.1 GCA_012514445.1 Lentisphaerota bacterium | reverse complement strand
GTCGCCGCGATGAAGCAGTGGCAGGCCGAGGAGGACCGCCTCGAATCCGCCCTGCGCGACACCGAGGACCGCCTCGCCGAACTGCAGCGCCAGAAGAAGGGCTCCGAACGGCTGATCCTCTCGAAGGAGCAGCAGGACGAGATCGCCCGCTTCCGGGAGACGCAGGCGCAGACGCGCCGCCAGCTCAAGGAAGTGCGCAAGAACCTCTACCGCGACATCGAAAACCTCGGTCTGCGCCTCAAAATCCTCAACATCGCGCTCGTCCCCCTCGCCGTGGTCTGCTTCGGCATCGTCCGCGGCATCCTCAGGAAGCGGCGCTGAAACAAGCAGGACGGGCGGACGCCAGGTCCGCCCGTCGGAAAGGAACCGATCCCACATGAATTCGAAGAAACTCATCGTTCTCGCCGGCGCGGCCGCCGTCCTCGTCGGCCTCGCCTACCTCAGCGGCCAGCGCAACGCCGTCAGGACGCCCGCCGCGCACGGCAGAAAACTCTTCCCAGAACTTGACGTCAGCAAGGTCGCTGCCATCGAGATCGCCCGCCCCTCCGGCGAGACGCTCGCCCTCGCCGCCGACGACGCGGGCTGGACGATCGACTCGCTGCACGGCTACCCCGCGGACCTCGTCAAGATCCGCGAGAACGTCCTCAAGCTCGCCGACCTCAAGGCCGGCCACGAGACCCCGGACCGCGCGATGGCCGGTCCGACGACCGTCCGCCTCAAGGACGCCGCCGGGCAGATCCTCGCCGAACTCGCGCTCGGAGAGCAGCACCTGCGCAAGCCCTCCGACGACATGCCGGGCTTCGGCGGCTACCCCGACGGACGCTACGTCGCCGTCGGAGGCAAGGACGCCGTCTATCTCGTCGACGACGCGCTCGCCTCCCTCGACGGCGACGCCTCCGACTGGGCGGACATGCAGATCCCCTCCCCGGCCGGCTCGACGATCCAGGCGGTCGAAATCTCGAACGCCGGCGCCGACCTCGCGCTCGTCAAGACGAACGGCGCATGGACGGTCACCGACCTCGGCGCCGACGAGGAGATGGACTCGGGCAAGCTGTACAGCCTCGACTCCGCCCTCTCCTACCTGCGCTTCAACGGCATCGCCGCCCCCGCGCTGACGGACGACGCGCTCGGCTTCGCCACGGGCACGGTCTACCGCGCCGTGTACGCCGACGGCATCACCTACACCGCGCACGTCGGCGCGCCGACCACCAACAGCCAGGACCGCGCCTTCCGGATCGCCGCGTCTTTCGCGCCCACCGGAACCAATGCGGCGGAAAACGCCGTGGCGGAGACGAAGGTCGCGGAATTCAACGGCAAGGCCGGGAAGTGGACCTACCTCGTCGCCCCGTCCACCGCGCAGAAATTCACCCTCGCCCGGACCGACCTCGTGAAACCCAAGACCAAGCCCGAGACCGAAGCGGCACCCGAGGCCGAGCTTGCGAAGGAAGCCGCCGAGGCGCCTCATGCCGAACCGGCGACCGACGAAACGTCAGCGGCGCCTGCGGAAGCGTCTCCCGAAACGCAAGCCGCTCCGGCCTCCACCGAAACGGCACCATAACCCTAGACCCGTCGGCTCGATCCGCCAGCATCCCGGCCGTACGCGGCTTGGCACAGGACGCCCCTCGCGCCGTGCCAGGCCGCGTTCGGCTTTCCGAGCAAGTCCCCTGGGTGCGCATCAGGAAATTTCTCTCGGATTGACTTTCTTCTCTGTCCAACGCTCCTTGTGTGGGGCGAGCGGTAGCGCGTACCCACGGCGGGGTTGTTCGCATTTAACTGGGCCCTTGTCCATGCCCTTTCACGGCCTTGCACGTAATCGGAAGAACTGCTTCTCGCTGGTCGTGCTGATTGGCATGTTCGTTTGCGTCCCCGTGGCGATCCATTCCGCGTTCGTCATCCATGATCCGGCCGTCAACGACGTCGAGGTCTCCAATACATGAGCCCATCCCGGAATCAGATCCGAAGCAATCAGGCG
>JAAZAI010000297.1 GCA_012514445.1 Lentisphaerota bacterium | reverse complement strand
CGATCCCGTCGTCGAAACCTGGCTTCGCGCCCTCGGCAAGCGGGTGCCGAAGGATGTCGGTCTCGCCTATCTGGAGGTGACCGAGCGGACGCCAGGCGCCAGCGGGATCGAGCGGGAGTCCGAGCGGGTCGGGGCGGCCGCCATCGACTTGCTGGTCACGATGCTCAACCACAACCAGCGCGGCCTCCCCGCCTTCGACAACGTCCTGCTGATCAAAGGCACCTGGGTCGAGGGCTCGACCCTGAAAAAATGCCGACAACCCGCTCAAGGGGCATCATCGCGCGTGGCCGCTGAAGGCTGAGGAGCCCGGTCGCGGGCGAGGGGAAGATACTTCAATCTATCGTTTCAAACTGTAGGCTGGACGGCATTTGGGGCTTAACAAGGCGCGGTTGCTTATGGCATAATCAAGAACGAGAAAGCAAGAAGCGGTTCGCCGTGGGTTTCAAATGCCCCGACGATCGTCAAGCTGGCGACGCCCACATCGGCACGTGAAATGCTGTTTCCGGTCATCATCGCCTCCCACATGAAAACTGACAACGCGCGAACTTTGAAGATCGACATCCGGGCTCTCGGATACGATTCCGGCACACGCAACCGCAAGTCCGGCGAGAATCCGGCTTTCGAGGGGCTGGACTACCGTTACATGTTTGAAAACTCCTACGACGCGGTCGTCGTGGCGGGCAAGGCGGGCAACATCCAGGCTTGCAACGAGCGGGCGTTGTCGTTCTTCGGGTACGTCGATGCCGCCGAGTTCGACAAGCTGACCCTCCACGCGCTGATCGCGGGCATGACCGATTCGCTTCTCGGCAACGTCGCCGCCGTCGTCCAGGAGCGTCGCTACATGCGGATGCAGGCCTTCGCGATCCGCAAGGACGAGACGTTCTGCGCCGTCGAGATCGTCGTCATGGGCACGCGCAAGGAGGCGTCCGACGCGATCTGCTACATGATCCGCGACATCCAGGCAAGGCATCATGCCGAGCAGACGCTGCTTTCCGCGTTCCACGCCATGGACAACACGGATTCGAGCATCGGCATCGTCGATCTCGACGGCAAGATCACGTATGCCAACCGCAAGATGATCTCGATGCTCGGGGATGGCGACGAGTCGAGGGTGGTGGGGCGTCAGCTGGCCACCTGGTTCGACGAGGAGGAGGTCATCAAGCCGATGCTTGAAGCCGTCATGAAAGGCGAAAAATGGACGACCGAGATGAAAGTCGGCGAGGCAGGCGGCGCCAATTATCTGCGACTCTCGGTCGTTCCGGACATCAACGAGGACGACCAGCTCCTGGGGATGGTGATCTCCGTGGTCGACGTGACCGACCGGCGCAGGGCGGAGCTGGCCGAATACCAGCTTGAGCGCGACCGCGTGATGATGGAGAGCCTTTCCGAGGCCTGCCACGCCATCGGCCAGCCGGCCACGGTTCTGCTGACGAGCATCGAAGTGCTCAAAGACACGCCGAACATCGACGCCGAATCCCGTCGCCAGGTCGAGGACATGTGCTACGCCGCCGTGCTCGACCTGCGCCAGTGCCTCAAGGACATGAACGCCGCCCGCATGAGCGTCAAGGGCTCGATGGCAGGAGGTCACGCATGAACAACTCAAACCGCTACAATCCGATACCCGACCCGGCCGCCACCGCGCTGCTCCATTCGATCGGCCTGCTCCTCCAGCAGGCCGGCATGTACGGCATGGGCCACAACGTCGCGCAACTCGCGCTGCAGGAGGCTTTCGCGCGACTGGAGACGACGCTCGCCTTGCACGGTGCGATCGAATTCGCCGTGAGCGGCTCCGATCTCCTCGTGAACGGCTCCACGCTCGCCTCGAAGGATCCGTCCATCGCGAGCATGGCCTCGCGCATCGAGCAGCACAAGCTTGGCGGAATTCTCTTCCTGCCCGCGATCGACCATGCGGAGTTCTCCTTCTTCATCCGGCTCATGACCTCTTCGCCCGCCGCCATCGCCAATCTCGGCGGGCTCCGCCAGGCGATCGAAGATGCTGGACTGCGCTACGTCAAACTCGTCAACACCGAATACCGGAAGGTGCCCGAAGGGGAGCCTGCGCCGCCGCCCGCGCCCACCGACAGCAAGGCCTCCGACAACAAGGTCTTCTCGCTTGGCGTCGGCGCTTCGGGGGGGGTGCTCGACCTTTCCTCCGAGCTCGGCGGCACGCCCCAGTCGTTCGCACCGCCTTCTTCAGCCGACGAAGCCGGCGCGGAGGACGCGGCGAAGCGCCGCCGCCGCGAGAACGCCCGGAAGATGGCGGATCTGCTGCGCGCCACTGCGGCTCTTCTCGAGAACTCCGGCGCCCTTCCGCCGGAGATCGAGCAGCGGCAGATCCTCTCTGCGATCGAACGCATCCTCCACCACCTCGAGTCCTCCTCGGTCGAAGTCCGGAAGCAAATCAACCGGCTTGCCGGACAGGTCGAGGCCGACCGGCAGACGATCGCCAGCATCGAATCCGCCGCGCGCCGCCGCGGCATCGGCTTCAACCTCACCCGCAAGGAGCTCCTCGAGCAGTACGCCGAAATCAACCAGGAGATCCTGCAGCCCGTCACCGTCTCCGCCGGCGCGCTCGACCTCCTGCTCTCCGGCCGGTGCGGCGATCTCTCTTCCTCCCAGAAGGAACTCATCCACCTTGCCTTCGAAGGCATGGAGCGCGTGAACCAGCTCATCGCCTACACGAACCGCATCAGCGGCCTTCCCGAGAGCCTCCAGCCCGATGCCGGCGTCGTCCGCGACACCTATCGGGGACAGGACTCGGCGCCGGGCGCCTGAGCCGGCGCCACGCGTTTCGAGGGGGTGCGAAAAAAATCTGGTCTCGGGGCTTGACAGCATTTCGGCATTATGGTACCTTGATGCCGAATTAAGCAACCCCAGGAACTTTCATGACCGGCCTGCTCAACATCTCCGAAGCGACCTCGATCGCGCTGCACCTCTGCGTCGTCCTCGCCGCAACCGGACCGGAGTACCAGTCCACGAGCGCGATCTCGCGGCGCCTCGGCTTCTCCTCCAACCACTCCGCCAAAGTCGTCCAGATGCTCGTCCGGGCGGGCATACTCGAAACGGGTCGCGGCCCCGCCGGCGGCGCTCGTCTCGCCAAGGCGGCCGACCAGATCACGCTGCTCGACGTCTATGCCGCCGCCGGCGGCGACCCCAAGCCCTCCGGCTGCCTGCTGAACCATGCCGTCTGCCGGGGCGACGGCTGCATTCTCGGCAAGACCTTCCGCGAGGAGAACGAGCGCCTGTTTTCGCTGATGAAGCGGACCCGGCTCTCCACCATCGCGGCCAACGCCAAGATCAACCGACCGAAACCCTGACTTCAACCCCGAGGATCCACACCACCCATGAAACGCAAAATCGTCAGCATCGACTCCGAACTCTGCAACGGCTGCGGCCTCTGCGTCAAGGCCTGCCACGAAGGCGCCCTCCAGATGATCGGCGGCAAGGCCGTCCTCGTCTCCGACGCCTATTGCGACGGCCTGGGCGACTGCCTTCCCGAATGCCCCACCGGCGCGATCAAGATCGTCGAGCGCGAATCCGCCCCCTACGACGAAGCCGCCGTGATGGCCCGCCAGGCGGCGGCCAAGGGCCACGCCGCCCCGGCGCCCGCCCCCGCCAGACCGCTTCCCTGCGGATGCCCCGGGTC
Source organism: Lentisphaerota bacterium (assembly GCA_012514445.1). GTDB lineage: Bacteria > Verrucomicrobiota > Kiritimatiellia > RFP12 > UBA3636 > JAAZAI01. The sequence goes on along the minus strand of JAAZAI010000297.1, from coordinate 17,061 downwards.
CATGGCCAAGGCCATCGCGCGCCCGGCCCCTTCGGCGGCTCAGGCTGCGCCTTCCGCGCCCGCCGGCGCGCCCGCCTCGGAGCTGACCACCTGGCCCGTGCAGATCAAGCTCGTGCCCGTCAACGCCCCCTATCTGGCCAACGCCTCGCTGCTCGTCGCCGCGGACTGCACGGCCTTCGCCTGCGCCGACATCCACCGCCGGTTCATGCGCAACAAGGTCACGCTCATCGGCTGCCCCAAGCTCGACGAAGGCGACTATTCCGAGAAGCTCGGCGCCATCCTCGCCGCCAACGACATCAAGAGCGTCACCGTCCTGCGCATGGAGGTCCCCTGCTGCGGCGGCATCGCCGCCGCCGTCAAAACCGCTTTGCAGAAGAGCGGAAAGATGATACCTTGGCAAGTGGTGACGATCGCCACGGACGGAAGCATTCTCGAAGACTGATCTCCACACCTCAACCCACCCCAAGAACAACAACAGGAGCCAACACACCATGAACGACATGTTCTGTTTCCAGTGCGAACAAACCGCCGGCGGCAAAGCCTGCACGAAAGTCGGCGTCTGCGGCAAGAAGCCCGACGTCGCCAACTTGCAGGATGAAATCACCGCCAAGCTCATCACCCTGGCCCGTGCGCTGGAAGGCAAGCCCGCCTGCGCCGGATGCGAGGCGCTCTTCATGGACGCCTTGTTCATGTGCGTCACGAACGTCAACTTCGACGCGGCGGACAACGCGGCCATGGTCGCGCGCATCCAGGCCAAGATCGACAAGTTCGGCGGCGCCCCCGAGTTCAAGGCGGCGGATCTCTTTCATGGCGACGAGAACGTCGTCTCGCTGCGCTCGACGCTGCTCTTCGGCCTTCGCGGAATGGCCGCCTACGCGCACCACGCCCGCGTCCTCGGCAAGACCGACCCCGTCGTCTCCGCCTGGTTCCAGAAGGGCATGAAGGCGCTGGGCGACGACCACACCGTCGACGAGTGGCTCGGCCTCATCCTCCAGTTCGGGCAGGCGAACCTCAAGTGCATGGAGATCCTCGACGCCGCCAACACCGGCGCCTACGGCCATCCCGAGCCGACGCAGGTCCAGACCGGGTACGACAAGGGCCCCTTCATCATCGTCACTGGCCACGACCTCCACGACCTCAAGGATCTTCTCGACCAGACGGTCGGCAAGGGCGTCAACATCTACACCCACGGCGAAATGCTCCCCGCCCTGGCGTATCCCGAGCTGAAGAAGTATCCCCAGCTCAAGGGCAACATCGGCTCCGCCTGGCAGAACCAGCAGAAGGAGTTCGACAACATGCCCGGCGTCGTGCTCTTCACCACCAACTGCATCATGCCGCCCCGCCCGTCGTACCTCGACAAGATCTACACGACGGCCGACGTCGGCTGGCCCGGCACGAAGCACATCAAGGCGGACGCCAACGGCCGCAAGGACTTCTCCGCGATGATCCAGCACGCCCTCTCCCTCGGCGGCTGGCAGGAGGCGAAGCACTGGGAGCCGCTGATGACCGGCTTCGGCCACCACGCCGTCATGGCCGTGGCGGACAAGGTCATCGAGGCCGTCAAGGCCGGCGCCATCAAGCACATCTTCCTCGTCGGCGGATGCGACGGCGCCAAGACCGGCCGCGACTACTACACCCAGTTCGTCGAGAAGGCCCCCAAGGACTCCATCATCCTCACCCTCGCCTGCGGCAAGTACCGCTTCAACAGCCTCCAGGCGAAGCTCGGGACGATCGGCGGCATCCCCCGCCTCCTCGACATGGGGCAGTGCAACGACGCCTACTCGGCCATCCAGGTCGCGATGGCGCTCGCCAAGGTGTTCAACTGCGGGGTCAACGACCTGCCGCTCTCGCTCGTCCTCTCCTGGTACGAGCAGAAGGCCGTCTGCATCCTGCTGACGCTCCTCTCGCTGGGGATCACGAACATCCGCATCGGGCCCAGCCTGCCGGCGTTCATCTCGCCGACCGTGCTCGGCGTGCTCGTCGAGAAGTTCAAGCTCACGCCGATCAAGACGGCGGACGAGGACCTCGCGACGATCCTCGGCGCGTAACGCGCATCGAATGAAAGAATTCGGGGTTCAGGGGACGGCCCCTGGACCCCGAACTTTTTTTGGCGATCCCGGCGGGATCAAATCAGCTCAAGCGCGTCGTCGAGGGCGCCGAGGATGTCGTCGATGTGCTCGAGGCCGACGGAGATGCGCAGCAGTTCGGGCGAGATGCCGACGGCGGCCTGCTCCTTCGGGCCGAGCTGCGAATGCGTCGTGCTGGCCGGATGGATGATCAGGCTCTTCGCATCGCCCACGTTCGCCATGTGGCCGAAGAGCGCGATGTTGTCCACGAGCTTCACGCCCGCCTCGCGTCCGCCCTTGACGCCGACCACCACCATCCCGCCGAATCCGCCGGAGAGGTAGCGCGCGGCGAGCGCGTGGGAGGGGTCGTCCGCCAGTCCCGGATAGCGCACCCAGGCGACCTTGGGGTGGCGCTTCAAGTGCTCCGCCACGCGCAGGGCGTTTTCGGAGTGGCGCGCCATGCGAAGCGGGAGCGTCTCGACGCCCTGGATGAACTGCCAGGCGGCGTCGGGGGCGAGCGTCGGGCCCTGGTTGCGAAGGCCCACGATGCGCAGACGCAGGGCGAAGGCGACGGGGTTGAGGGGGCCGAGGTCGTGCGCGAAGCGCAGTCCGTGGTAGCCGCGGTCGGGCTCGTTGAAGAGCGCGAACTTCGGCTCGGACCAGTCGAACCGGCCCGAGTCGACCACCACGCCGCCGATGCCCGTGCCGTGACCGCCGATCCACTTCGAGAGGGAGTGGATCACGATGTCCGCGCCGTGCTCGATCGGCCGCAGGAGCGTCGGCGGCGTGAAGGTGGCGTCGACGATGAGCGGCAGGCGGTGGCGGTGCGCGATCTCGGCGTAGCGCGCGAGGTCGGCCATGTCGAGGAGCGGGTTGCCGAGCGTCTCCAGGAAGATCGCGCGGGTCCGCCCGTTGATGGCGGCCTCGACGGCGGCGAAGTCGTTGACCGGCGTGAACCGCACCTGGATGCCGCCCTGCGGGAGGATGGCGTCGAACTGCGTGTACGTGCCGCCGTAGAGGTTGGAGGTCGAGACGAGCTCGTCGCCGGCGCGCAGCAGGTTGGTGATCGCGAAGTAGATCGCCGCCGTGCCGCTGGCCATCGAAACCGCCGCGGCGCCCCCGTCGAGGGCGGCGAGGCGCTTCTCGAGGACGTCGTTCGTGGGGTTCATCAGGCGCGAGTAGATGTTGCCCAGCTCCTTCAGCGCGAAGAGGTCCGCGCCGTGCTTCGAATCCCGGAACTGGTAGGCCGTGGTCCGGTAGACCGGCACGGCGAAGGCGCTCGTGGCGGGGTCAGGACTCTGCCCCGCATGCAGGGCGAGTGTTTCTACGCGATAGTGTTTTTCCGTCATGTTGACATCCTTTCCATGGACTTTCGCTTCTTCGGGAAGTGCGTGGAACTTCCTTTGTCGCGAGATAAGAGCTTTGTCGTGAGCTTTGGCGACCCTCTTTTCACTCCGCGGGATCGGCATTGCTGGGCTACGCTTACTCGCACACTTACTCGGTTACACTTACTCCCACACTTGACCGATTACGATTACGATTAGGATTATGATGATGAATACGAATCGACAAAGTTCGCGACAAAGCTCTCACGACAAAGATTGGAGACAGCGCCATCAACTTATTGTTGTTCGTCAAACAGCCAGGTCGACAGATACCGCTCGCCCGTGTCGGGGAGCAGGGCGACGATCCGCTTGCCCTTGTATTCAGGCTTGCGGCTGAGGCGCAGGGCGACGGCGAGGGCGGCGCCGGAGGAGATGCCGACGAGCAGCCCCTCCGCCTTCGCGGCCTGCCGGGCGACGGCGCCCGACTCCTCGGCGGAGACGGTCTCGACCTGATCGACTACGGCGGGGTTGTAGTTCTTCGGGATGAAATTCGCGCCGATGCCCTGGATCTTGTGCGGACCGGCCTTGCCGCCGGAAAGCAACGGCGAGGCGTCCGGCTCGACCGCGACGATCTTCACGCCCGGAACTTCGGCCTTGAGCACTTCGCCCACGCCGGAGACCGTCCCGCCCGTGCCGACGCCGGCCACGAACACGTCCACTCGACCCTCCGTGTCCCGGAGGATCTCACGCGCCGTGGTCCTGCGATGGACTTCGACGTTCGCGGGGTTGTCGAACTGCTGCGGGATGAACGAGCCGGGCGTGTTCGCCTGGATCTCGACGGCTTTGTCGACGGCGCCCTGCATGCCCAGGGGGCCGGGCGTGAGGACGAGTTCGGCGCCGTAGGCCTGGAGGATCTTGCGCCGCTCGACGCTCATCGTCTCGGGCATGGTGAGAATGAGTCTGTAGCCCTTGATCGCGGCGATGAGAGCCAGGCCGATTCCGGTGTTGCCGCTGGTGGGCTCGACGATGAGTCCGCCCGGCTTGAGCTTGCCTTCGCGCTCGGCGGCTTCGATCATGGACTGGGCGATGCGCTCCTTGACGCACGAGGCGGGATTGAAGGACTCGACCTTGACCACGACTTCCGCGCCGCCGTCGTTCATCTTGTTGATTCGCACGAGCGGCGTGTTGCCAATCAGCTCGCCGACGTTGTTGTAGATCTTTTCCATTGTCCCGTCTCCTTGTCTTTTCACCTTCAATTCACTACCTTCGTGGTAGGAAATGCCGCTTACTTTATCGAAACCGTCGGTGCCTGTCAAGGGGATGATTTCATAATCCCTACTTCTTCACGCGACTTTTTTTACGGGCCTGGCCCCTGTTTTGAAAAGAGCAGAATTTTAATAATGACTTACAGGTCAACGACATGTCTAGAGATCCGGCGCAATTGACGCGGCGCGTCTCGCGTTGATGAGTTGACATTGTTTGAATTATGAGCTATTTTGTAGTAATTAAATAACGCGAAAAGAGCGGATCGAATTGAAAGCAAAACGGAGAGGAGAATAGGCGATGAAACTGTCGACAAAAGGGCGTTACGGCCTGCGCATCCTGCTGGACGTGGCGTTGCATGGCGGCGAAGCGCCGCGGCTGGCCCGCGAGATCGCCGCCTCGCAGGGGATCTCGGAAAAGTACATCTCCCGGCTGCTGATCGCGCTGCGCCGCGCGGGACTGGTGGTTTCCGTGCGGGGAGCCAAGGGAGGATACCGTCTGGGACGTTTTCCGGAATCGATCACGCTGCTGGACGTCGTCGAGGCGATGGAGGGCCAGATCAGCCTGGTCGCCTGCGTGCAGAAACCGGGGCTTTGCTCCAAGGTCCCCACGTGTCCCGCCCGGAAGGCCTGGGCCGGCGTGAACGCCAAGATTCGCGTGGCGCTTTCGGAAACCACGCTGGCGGAGATTCTGAAGTCGCGCGAAAGAGATCTGGACGATTCGAGCCAGGTCGAATATTGCATTTAAAATGAATGTTTTAATGTTTTCACGCTGTTTTTTTAAATTTTCTTGATTCGCGAGTCCGGGTATGAGAGACTGGCGGCTCGTTTTTGCGGGGGGCTCCCGCGACAACGAGGCCCGGTCGGTTGACGCACGGGCCGCGGGCGGGGGGCGTATGCCTCCGGCCAAGGCGCGGCGACCCCGATTCAGAAATTTACAACAGTTTGGAGGCATCACATGACGATAGCAACACAATTTGGGATGCGGTATCCCTTGATCCAGGGCGGCATGGCGAACATCGCCACCGCGCAGCTCGCCGCCGCCGTCTCGAACGCCGGCGGGCTCGGACTCGTCGGCGCGGGCGGGATGACGACGGACATGCTGAGGGACAACATCCGCAAGTGCCGCGAAATGACGCCGAACGTCTTCGGCGTGAACTTGATGCTGATGCACCCGATGATCGACGAGATGGCCAAGGCCGTCGTCGAGGAGGGCGTGAAGTTCGTGACGACCGGGGCGGGGAACCCGGCCAAGTACATGGAGGCGTGGAAGGCGGCGGGGATCACCATCGTGCCGGTGGTGCCTTCGGCGGCGCTGGCCAAGCGAATGGAGCGCTTCGGCGCGGACGCGGTCATCGTCGAAGGGTGCGAAGCGGGCGGCCACATCGGCGAGCTCACCACGATGGCGCTGGTGCCCCAGGTCGTCGACGCGGTCGGGATCCCGGTGGTCGCGGCCGGCGGCATCGCCAGCGGGCGGCAGGTCCTGGCGGCCTTCGCGCTGGGCGCCAGCGGTGTGCAGGTGGGGACGTGCCTGCTCGTCGCGGAGGAGTGCCCGGTCCACGAGAACTACAAGCGCGCGGTCGTGGGCGCCACCGACACCGCCACGACGGTCACCGGACGCATCAACGGCGTTCCGGTCCGGATCATCAAGAACAAGATGGCGATGAACTACATCAAGCGGGAGAAGGAAGGCGCCACCAAGGAGGAGCTCGAGCACTTCACGCTGGGTTCGCTGCGGCGCGCCGTCTTCGAAGGCGATGTCGACTCCGGCTCGCTGATGGCCGGCCAGGTGGCGGGGATGTGCAAGCAGATCCGACCCTGCGCGGAGATCATCCGATCCCTCTTCGCGGAATACGAGCAGGCCTACGACCGTCTCCAGAGGGCGGTGTGCTGATGTACGAGATCGAGTTTGGACGGCGGAGGATGGCCGTCCCGATCATCCAGGGCGGAATGGGGATCGGCGTGTCGCTGGAGCGGCTGTCGGGCGCCGTCGCCGCCTGCGGCGGGATGGGCGTGCTCTCGGCCGCGCACGCCGGCTACCGCGCCGAGGATTTCGGCGCCCGTCCGGTCGAGGCCAACATGCGCGAGCTCGGCACCGCCATCGCGCGCGCCAGGCAGATCGCGCGCGGCGTCGGCTTGATCGGGGTCAACGTGATGGTCGCCTGCCAGGACTACGCGCGCTACGTCAAGACCAGCGTCGAGGCGGGCGCCGACGCCATCATCTCGGGCGCGGGGCTTCCGCTGGAGCTGCCGTCGTTCGCCGAGGGGCGCGACGTGCTGCTCGCCCCGATCGTCTCCTCGGCCAAGGCCGTGAAGCTCATCTGCCGCTCCTGGCAGACCCGGTACAACCGGCTCCCGGACTTCGTCGTCGTGGAAGGCGCCGAGGCGGGCGGACATCTGGGTTTCTCCGCGAACGAGCTCGTCGGGAAGACGGCGCGTCCGCTCGCGGATCTCGTGCGAGACGTCGTCGCGGCGGTGAACCCGTTCGCCGAGACGGTCGGGCGCAAGATTCCCGTCTTCGCCGCCGGCGGCGTCTTCACGGGCAAGGACATCGGCGAGCTGATGGCCTGCGGCGCGGACGGCGTCCAGATGGCCACGCGCTTCATCGCCACCGAGGAGTGCGACGCGGACGACGGCTTCAAGCAGGCCATCATCGATTCCCGCGAGGAGGACATCGGCATCGTCGTGAGTCCCGTCGGCATGCCCGCGCGCGCGATCCAGTCCCCGTTCGTCAAGCGCGTCGCCTCGGGCGTGCGCGAACGCATCGTCAAGTGCGTGCGCTGCCTGCGGGGCTGCGCCCCGGCGGACGCGCCCTACTGCATCACCCAGGCGCTCGTGAACGCCGCGAAGGGCCGGCGCGAGGACGGACTCTTCTTCTGCGGCGCCAATGCGTTCCGCGTCGACCGCATCCGCAAGGTGGACGAGCTGATCGCCGAGCTGATGGACGAACTGCGCGCCTTCCGCGCCGCCGCAGGGTGTGTGAATCCCGGGACGAACGGCGAAGCCCTTCGAGTGGGCGACGCGTCGTAGCCGCGTCGGTACTGGTGTCGGGTCGCCCCGCCTTGTCTTCGCAATCGGGCTTGCGGGCACTGACGCGGCGAGACGCCGCGTCCACGCCGAGGCGGGCGCGTTGCACCCGAATGTCGGCTCGCCGGGACGGCGTCGCCCCACCCCGCTCCGCAGCAACCGGTTGAGACGCCCGCTCACCGATGAAACCCCTGCAGTATTCGGTCAGTCGACGGGGTCGGGAAATGTAGGCGAGGGGATGACAGACCGAATACCAGTGAGTAGAGAGAGGTGAGAAGTGAGCAGTTTCCGCTGGGGCTCTGCCCCAGGCCCCTGTTCAATCAGGTTCAACGGGGTCTGGGGTGTCCCCAGCCACAACTCCTCACTGCTCACTACGCTCCACACACTTTCGGGCAGGCACCGGGTCTGGTTCCGGGTTGCTCAAGGGGCGTTCCTACGTCAACCCCGGCGACTGACCGAATACCCCCTGCACTATTGAGCAGTTGCGCCGTCCACTCCGTCGGTGTAGAATGTTCGCATCAGCCGAGGGACGAATGCGCCCAGGCACGAGGCGGACATGAAAAAAAACAGAAACGGGAGGACGCTCCCGGCCATGGCGTCCTGGAAGCAGCGGAAAAGAGCCCGCAACCTGAAGGCCGGGCAGCCTCCCGGCTACCTCGCGCCCTCGGAGAAGCCCGAGAGCGACCGGGCGAAGGTGTTCATCCTCGAGTTCTCGGCCGACAGCTTCGCCCAGCGCGAAGTTTCGGACGCCGCGGCGCTGCGCCAGATCGATTTCTCCGACGGGCGCGTCCGGTGGATCAACGTGTTCGGCGTCCGGGACGTCGCGTTGCTCCAGGCCCTCGGCGAACTGCTCGGGCTCCACGCGCTCGCCCTCGAAGACATCGCCACGACCGACCAGCGGCCTCGCGCCGAGGATTACGGCGACAACCTCCACATCGTCATGCGGGACCTCAAGGCGGACGACGCGGGCAACATCGTCGCGAACCAGATCAGCATCGTGCTCAACCGGCGCATGCTGGTGACCTTCCAGGAGGTCGGCGCCGCGGCGGGGCCCGACGTGCTCGATCCCCTGCGCGAGAAGCTCCGCGTCGGCGCCGGCGTCCTGCGCGCAAGCCGGGAAGACTACCTCGCGTACCGGATCGTCGACGCCGTCATCGACAACTACTTCGTCCTGGTGGAGCGCGTCGGCGACGGCATCGACCGCATCCAGGAGCAGGCTCTGGGCGAATCCGACGCCGCGTTCCTCGAGGAGGCGCACCAGATGCGCCGAAACATGATCTTCCTGAAGCGCAGCCTCTGGCCGGTCCGCGGCATGGTCTTCGGAATGCGCCATTCGGAGGACGCCCTCTTCACGGAGTCGACGCAGCTCTTCCTGCGCGATGCGGCCGAGCACGTCGAGCAGGTCGTGGACAGCGTCGAGATGCTCAACGAGAGCCTCACGAGCGCACTGGACATCCACCTCACCGGCAACGGCAACCGGCTCAACGAGACGATGCGGGTGCTGACGGTGATGTCGGCGTTCTTCATCCCGCTGACCTTCATCGTCGGCGTGTACGGGATGAACTTCGCCCACATGCCGGAGCTGTCGTGGCGCTACGGCTACCTGGGGGTGTGGGTGGTCATGCTGGGCGTGACCGCGGGGCTGCTCGCGTACTTCCGCCGAAGGCGCTGGATGTAAAGGAACTTTCGGCGCCGCGGCGGCCAAGCCCCCGGGCGATGCGGCTCAGACGGATCCGGCCAGTCCAGGTTTGACGGCGGCGAAGGTCTTGCCCGGAACGAGGCGGCCGTCCTCGACCAGCCCGTCTTCGGGCCGCCGCGCGAGAATGGCGACGAGGCGGTCGCGCCAGACGGAGACGCGCGGCGCGGCGTCGGGGTCGCGGCTCAGGTCGTGGCGCTCCTGCGGATCCGCCACGAGATCGAAGAACCATTCGCGGCCCTGCTGCGAATCCCAGACGTACTTGGCCTTGCCGTTGGTGACGGCCTGCCATTTGGGCGCGTGCTCGATGTGGACGAATTCATGGGGCGGCGGCGCGGCGTCGGGCGCGGAGACGTGCGGGAGCAGCGAGCGCCCTTCCATCGCGGCGGGGGCGGGGATGCCGGCGATGTCGAGGAACGTCGGGGCGAGGTCCGCCACCGTGAGCGGCACGTCGCAGGCGACGTCGCGCGGCACGTCGGCGCCGTCCGGCGCCTTCACGAGCAGGGGGATGTGCGCGGCTCCCTCGAACGGCGCCGTCTTGCGGAAGAGGTGGTGGTCGCCCAGGAATTCGCCGTGGTCCGACATGAAGAAGATCCACGTGTTGGCGAGCAGCTTGCGCCCCTTGAGGAAGCGCCAGAGGCGGCAGAACTGGTTGTCGAGATGCGCGAGCTGCGCGTAGTAGGCGCGGCGGTTGCGGTCGAAGGTCTTCTTCGGAACCTGGCCGCCGTAGGCGTCGATCGTCGTGGCGGGGTGGCCGCCCTCCGTGGCCCAGTCGCCGACGGGCGGATCAGGCAGTTCCGCGTTGGCGAAGCGCTCGAACCAGGCCAGGGGCGGGTCGAAGGGAGGGTGGGGGCGGTGAGGGCAGACCTGGAGGAAGAAGGGGCGCTGGGGGTCGCGGCGTTCGAGCATCTCGAGCGCCGCGCCGACGGTCCAGTTCGTGGCGTGGAGGTTCTCGTCATGGGTCCAGGGCACGGCGTGCATGGAGTTCGAGTCGTGCGTGGTGGCGGAATCCTGGACGCGGCCGCCGGTCTCGCGCAGGAGGAAGCGGTGGTAGTCGCTCGGTTCGCCGGGCATCTGCCATACCACCTCGTAGAGCGCGAGCTCCTCGAAGCCGAGGCGGGCGCGGGCGGGGTGGAAGTGGGTCTTGCCGGCGCAGAGCGTTTGGTAGCCGCCGTCGCGGAGCAGACGCATGAACGTGTCGGGATACGTCCAGGGCACGAAGTCCCGGTAGCCGATGCGGCCGCAGGTGTTGGGCGAACAACCGGTGGCGAGAGAGGCGCGCGTGGCGATGCAGGTGGGCGCGGGCGAGTAGGCGGAGGTGAACCGCACGCCCTGGTGGGCGATCTGGTCGAGGAAGGGCGTCTCGGCCACGGGGTGCCCGAGAACGGAGAGCGCGTCGTGCCGCCACTGGTCGGGGAAGAGCAGGACGATGTTGGGCCGGGTGTCGGTTCTGGTATTCATGTCTGGCCGTGATGATAAGGTTGGTCAACGGACGTTGCGGGGCTTGAGGACGAAGAGTCCCTTCGTCATCGCCCAGGCCTGGAGCTTCGGCATGCGCTTGAGCGCGTGAGCGGGGCCCCAGGTGTCCGAATAGAGAATCTCGCCCGTGCGGGCGTTGTAGCCGATGATCATGCGGATGTGCCCGAAGGCGCCCTGCTGGCCGAGCGGCGGCTCTTCGGGATACATGCCGACCAGGCACGACCAGAGCAGTGGCACGCCCTGGTCGACGTAGTTCCGGACGTCCTTCTCGAACTGCGCGAGATTCTGCTTCTGCGAGGCGCGGGCCTCCAGCAGGACCGCCGGATCCATCGCGCTCCAGATCGCCGGCAAGTTGACGGTCCGGTTGGCGGTGTACTGCTTCCAGTCGATGACGGGTTTCTTCGCGCGCTTCGCGGCGCTGTTGTACTGGTCGATCAGCTTCTCGTGCGGGCCTCCCTCGAAACTACCGCCGTACGTCGAGGGGATGAGGTCGCGCTTGTCGAGCTGGAACGCTCGGCCCACGAGCCCGATCGCGTTGACCATGCCCTCGATCGAGGTGCCGCTCTCCGCCGCGGTCTTCGCGAGCTGCGCGATCTGATGCTGGTCCACGTTCAGGCCGTAGTAGCGCAGCACGCGCTCGGAGGTGGCCGCCGCGCAATAGCCTTTCTGCCCCTGATCCACCATCGGAACGCCGTCCACCCACACGTCGCCCTCCGGCGCGCGCCGAATGTTGTCCGCGAGCTTTCGCGCGGCGCCGAGCGCCAGCGCCGACGTGCCTCCGCTGGCGGAGGCCATCGTGCGGGCCGCGCTGCCGGGGACGAGCAGCACGGTGACGTATTCGGCGTTGTAAGCGACGTCCTCGCCCTTCGACCGGTGCGGCTCCACATACGCCCATTCGAGTTGGATCGCCGGGCTGGACTTGGCCCACTGGTGGCGCTTCACGATGTAGTTCGCGCGGCTGTTCGCCACGCGGACCGACGCGCCGGGATCCTTGGCGAACGCCGCCAGCTTGGCCTGCAGCGACTCGACGAGAACGTCGAACTGCGCCTGCGTCCGCGGTCCGGCGTCGCCCTTGTTGTAGACCGAGATTTCGACGCGCTTTGCGGCGTCGCCCTCGAAGTACACCCGCGCCTCGCAGGCCTCGAGGCCGAGGAAGCGCAGCCGCCCGCGGTCGGTCGAAACGGCTGCCTTGCCGGGGTCGAGGATGCGGAAGCCCGCGTCGCGGCGGCTCCCGGCGAACGCCTCCGCCGTGCCGGACCATCCGGCGGGGTCTGAGAAGATTTCGGCGAGATCGGGTCCCGCCGGCGGCGGGGACGGCATCTGTGCCAATGCGCAGCAGGCGGTGGCGGCGAGCAGCGCGGCGGCGAGGGTGCGGTGGCGTGTCATGTGGAGGCTCCTTTCCGGGGTTCGTGGCGCCCGCGCCAGGCGGCGGCGCGGACGAGCGCGTTCGCGACGACGTTCTCGGCGAAGAACCAGAAGTCGTTCATGTGCAGGACGCCCTTGCCGACGTAGCCGCGGGCGTCCCAGTAGCCGTTCGACGGCACGTCGACGATCAGCGCGCCCTGGGCCGCGTCGATGCGCGTACCGCAGAAGTTCGCCTTGCGGCCGTGCCGCCGGCGGGGGTTGATCTCGCGGTAGTTGTAGAACACGGCGCCGAGATTCTCCTGCGCCGTCGCGACCGTTTCGTCCGTCCGCCAATTGAGCGGGTTGATGATGGCCGCGCCGGACCGCGAGTAGACCGGGTTGTCGGCGTCGGGCGTCTGCGTGTTCCACGAGGCAATGACGCCGATGTCATCCGCGCCCGTCGCGGGACGAATCGCACGGCCGTCGAAGTCCGCCAGGATCTTGTCGGGAGTCGTGAAAGGGAGTCCGGGGAGGTAGGCCGCGACGAAGCCGCGATCCTCGGCGATCTCGGGGCAGCGACGCATGGCCTCGTAGAGATCGTGCGCGCCCTGGCTGTGGCCGAAGAGAACGTAGGGACGGCCCGCGTTCCACGTCGCGAGGTAGTGGCGGAAGGCGGCGATCGTGTCGCGGACGCCGACGTCGAGCAGTGCGGCGTGGTCGCGTTCGCCGAGCAGGTGCTCCATGCTGCGGTGGTATTCGAGCTGGCGGACGTACGGCGCGAAGGGGCGCGCGCCGCGGAAGAGCTCGATCTGAGCGGTGGCGAATCCGATCGTCTTGTAGATGACGTTGTCGTCTTCGAGGTCCATGAGGGGACGCTCGCGGTCCGCGACGAGGGTGGGATACAGGTAGAACAGGTCGTAGGACGCGGCGCTCACATCGGCCCGCGATTCCTCGGCGACCCAGTTCAGCGCGCATCCGTAGTCCAGCGGCGCGATCGCGGCGTCCGCTCCCATCGTCAGACCTCCGTTCCGTCGCCGGTCATGCCGGCAAGCACGCCGTCCAGGGCCTGGCGCAAGGCATCGGGGTCGAACGGGCGGCGCACGGCGCGGCCGATCGTCGAGAGCAGGATGAAGTGGATCTGCTTGCCGAGCTTCTTCTTGTCGGCGAGCATCGCCTCGAAGATGTCGGCCGCGGTGAACGCCGTCGTCGTCGGGAGCGCGAAGCGCTTCAGCAGTGCCTCGATGCGCGCCGCCGTGCCGGCGGGCGTGGCGCCGAGCGACTCGCCGAGGCGCGCCGCCGCCGTCATGCCGATGGCCACGGCCTCTCCGTGGGAGATGTAGCCGTAGCCCATGACCTTCTCGATCGCGTGGCCCACGGTGTGTCCGAAGTTGAGGAGCATGCGCTCGCCGGTGTCGAGTTCGTCGCGGTTCACCACGTCCGCCTTGATCTGGACGCAGCGCTGGATGATCGCGCGAAGCGCCTCGGCGTCGCCGGGGTTCCCGGCGAAGGCCTCGAGGTCGGCGAAGAGATCGTCGTCTGCGATGCAGCCGTATTTGACGACCTCGGCCATGCCTTCGGCGAAGCGGGGCGGTGGCAGGGTCTTGAGCACGAGCGGATCGACGACGACGACGGCGGGCTGGTGGAACGCCCCGGCGAGGTTCTTGCCGAAAGGCAGGTCGATGCCCGTCTTGCCGCCGACCGAGGAGTCGACCTGGGCGAGCAGGGAGGTCGGGACCTGGACGATGGCGCAGCCGCGCAGGTATGTGGCGGAGGCGAAGCCCGCGAGGTCGCCGACGACGCCGCCGCCGAGCGCGACGACGAGGTCTGAGCGCGTGAGCCCGTAGCCGTTGAACGTGTTCCAGAGCGTGACGAGCCACTCGACGGACTTCGTCTTCTCGCCGGCGGGAAGGGCGACGGATTCCGCCGCGAAGCCCGCCGCGCGCAGCGAGGCGAGGGCCGGCTCGAGGTGGAGGTTGCCGACGTTGGCGTCGGTCACGACGCAGACGCGCCGTCCCTTGACGGCCGTCGCCGCCAGTTCGCCGAGGCGCGCGAGCGCACCGTTGCCGACGACGATGCGCGAGTTCCCGCGGGGCGAGACAACATGGGTTTCAAATGTGTTCATGGGTAGATATTGCCGAACAATGCAAGGCTAGAGTGAATAAGGACTAAATGCTTCAGTGGACAGAACAGTCGATGACTATCGTCTGGACATTGGAATGACAGGAAGCTTGCCGAGCAAGGTCGGCTGCCGCCTCGTCCCGGGTATTCCAAACTTGTTTGATACCGCTCTGAAGCGAGAAGCGAATCCAAAGGGCATAATATGCCGTCCGAGTCGACTGGGGCGGGGATTTCATCCAGCAAGTTGCTGTTGCACAGAAAGCGCTCCACAATCATGCGCGCGCCCTCATTGATCCGCGCCCAACAGCCCCTGGACGATTTTTCGGACTTCGCATTTGATGGCAACGGAGTTTCTTTCGAAAAACGCAACCAAGTCGTACCCCACGACATGCTTGAAAAAGGCAAATGTGGACGTTCTTGCATCGTCGGCGAGCGTCCCGGTCAAAACGGCCATGTTGTCCCTGCGATATCGTTCAACCACGGTTTCACTGACTTGACGGGACAGAATCAACAAGGTCGGAAGCAATCCTTCTTGGTAGGCGCTCATTCCAAAGCGCACATCAGCATTCTGCCGCTTGGAATCCGCGCTCTTGTACCCCTGGCGGATTTCGAAGACAACGCCCTCGATTCGCTCTCGTTTTTTGTTCGACAAACCGACGATCGGCCCGGTGGAGGAAAGCCATTCTCTGAAAACGGTTCGGCGGGACTCTGCCAGATCGTCAAAAGCAATTTTCGCGTCCAAGACATGAACGCCCTTTTTGCCTCCGCCCTTGCTGTATTCGTACTTCCAGGAAGTTTGTTCGGATGAAAGACCAAGCGCGTCCTTCATGATGTCACGGAGCAGCCGCTCGGTGCCGACTCCGATTTGCCGGTACACGGACGTGAGACCTCCCGCCGCCTTGTGGGCTGCATAGACTAACGGTGTGTCAAGGCCTATCCAAGCATAGAAGAGATCGCCGCCGTATAAATCCAGGAACCCTTGGAGATCCACCCCGGCAGAATCGGAATGCCCGAAAGCCGGGCGGTACTCCGCGCATTCCCGAATGGGGCCAAGGAAGCTCTCCACAAGTTCCTTATCATCTCTCATGCGAACAACTCCTGCTGAAGGGCGAACGACCTCTGGGGCTCGACAGAAGCTGTGGATTCGGCGCCGTTCTCCAAGGCGTCCAGATAGGCGAGGACGGACTTCGCCACGGAATAGCCCAGCACGGGCGGCACGGCGTTGCCGATGAGCGTGAGGTTCCGCTGGGTCGTGAACGGAAAGACGAACTCGTCCGGAAAGGTCTGCAGGCGCGCGCATTCACGCACGGTCAGCCGTCTGTCGAGGCGGTGGTGGAACTGGATGCGCCCCCGCGCATTGGCGCGAATGCAATAGGAGACTTTGTCCGGATCGTTCTTGTGGTCG
The DNA here is from genome assembly GCA_012514445.1 of Lentisphaerota bacterium. GTDB lineage: Bacteria > Verrucomicrobiota > Kiritimatiellia > RFP12 > UBA3636 > JAAZAI01. The sequence goes on along the minus strand of JAAZAI010000297.1, from coordinate 1,339 downwards.
CCCTGCCCTCCGCCCGACGTGGCCTTCGAAGAGACGAAGAACTGGCTCTGGTTGGGAACCGTCTCGTCGTCGACGCCTTCCAAGTCCGCAAGCGCCTCGGCTATCGTCACGGGTTGTCGGACGGTCGGAACGGGGCGGTGTGGAAAGCCAGGCAGATCGTCTCGGATGCCGATGAAGAAAAGGCGGCGTCGGCTCTGCGGGACGCCGAAGTCGGGCGCGTAGAGTTCCCACAAGTCGAAGTGATAGCCAACCTCCTCGAATTCCTTGAGAATCGCCGAGAGATAGGCTCCTCCATTCAGCCGTGCGAGATGCGGGACATTCTCGCCGACAACCACCTTGGGGCGGTGGGCGCGCATGTAGTCGATAAGAATGCGGTAGAGCTTTCCCCGTTTTCCCTCGAATCCGCTTTTGGGTCCCGAAGAAGAGAAATCCTGGCAGGGGAACCCTCCTGTGAGAATGTCCGCAGCAGGAAGGGATGTCGGCGGGATATTCGTCAAATCCGCCAGCTTGGCGTATTCGCCTAGATTCAGGCGGTGGCATTCCACCGCGTCCGGCAGAAAGTCATAGGCGGCAAGAATGTCGACCGGGAAGGCCGAATAGCGCTGTCCAAGCACCTTGAACCCTCCAGTGAAGGCCAGATCCATTCCACCGCAGCCCGAAAAGAGCGAGACCAATGTGCGATGATCTGCTGTACGCATTCCCTCGCAGAGCGGATGCCGGTATGCAGCAGTAGCGGGATTGCCGCGGAACCCGAAGTCGTATTCGGGCTTTCCGCGCCGCGCCTTGCGTTTGGGCTGGTTGTCCTTTCTCCTCATTTCTCTCCTGATACGAACATGGATGGCCGTTCACCACCTGCTCGCAAGCCCATTTTACAAAACCCGATCTCAGTAAAGCAACAAATAACCCATCACAGCTCCCGGCCCACGGCCTGGGCGACGGCGGCGAGCTTCTTCATCAGCGCCTCGAAGATCGGCGGGGTGAGCGCCTGTGGGCCGTCCGAAAGCGCGCGCAGCGGATCGTGGTGGACCTCGATCTCCAGGCCGTCCGCGCCGGCGGCGATCGCCGCCATCGCGAGCGGCTCCACGAGCGCGGCGTGGCCGGCGGCGTGCGAGGGGTCCACGAACACCGGCAGGTGCGTGAGGGACTTGAGCACCGGAATCGCGCTGATGTCGAGCGTGTTGCGCGTCGCCGTCTCGAACGTGCGGATGCCGCGCTCGCAGAGGATCACCTCCGTGTTGCCGCCCGACATGATGTACTCGGCGGACATCAGCAGCTCGCTGATCGAATTCGAGAAGCCGCGCTTGAGCAGGATCGGCTTGCGGACCTGCCCCAGCTCCTT
>JAAZAI010000296.1 GCA_012514445.1 Lentisphaerota bacterium | reverse complement strand
GTTGAGGTTCTGCGCGTTGTCGACGAGCTCGAACGCGGAGGACTCGGTGTCGTAGACGAGGAACTTCGGTGCGCGCCCGAAGCGGGTGTCGAGGGGCGCGGAGAGATCCGCGCCAGATGTGGTGAATGCAATTTTCATGTTGGTTTCTGGGTGATGGGGAAGAGGATCCGCGAATGGACGCGAATTCACGCGAATCGGATTGGTTTGGTGTTCATTCGTGTCCATTCGTGGTTCTGTTTTATGATCGTCAACGTCGTGGCGGAGCCGTTGCGAACCTACTCGGCGTCGAGTTCCTTCTGGCGTTTCTGGATTTCATCCAGTTGCGCCTGCAGCGCCTTGGCCTGGTTGGCCAGGAACTGCTTTTCGTCCGCCTCGGGCAGCATGGAGCCGCCGCGCGCCCAGGCGGGCAGTCCGGTGGCGAGGAACTGGTTGCGGAAACCGCGGCCGAAGCCGCCGCGTCCTCCCCAGGCGCCCCGCCCGAAGCCGCCATTGGCGAAACCCGGTGCGTCGTATCCCGCGCAGTATCCGGCTGCGCGTCCGGTCATGGAACCCAGTCCATTGGGTCCCGTTCCATCTCCTCGTGGCATGGTATGCCTCCTTTTTTTGGTGTTCTGGTTAGCTCACAATCGCTTTGTCGAACCTTTGGAACGTGTCGTAATCTTGATCTTAATCCTAATCTTAATCTTAATCGTAATCGTAATTGAACAAGCGTGTGGCGCTGGTGCGAGTATTCCGTTGCGGGGTCTAGACGCCGCCGCGCCCAGCTCCTCCGCTCACGCCACGCCGGTGCCCCGCGCCAGCACCGAGGCCGTGCCCAGCACTTACGCCCATGCCGGCTCCGCCAGCGCCCGTGCCGCCTCCGCGCCCGCCGCCGAGGCCGCGGCCCATGCCGCATCCGCGGCGGCGTCCGCAGCAGCCGGGCATGGCGAAGACCGGCTTGGAGAGCGTGTTGGCGGCCTGCGCGGCGATGACGTCGTCGAGATCGCCGCAGACGAAGGGCACCACGTCGATGCCGGCGTCCACGAGCGCGTGGTGGATCGGCTGCGAGACGGCGCCGCAGATGAGCGTCTTCACCCCGGATGCGACGAGCCACGCCACCTTGCCCTGCAAGTCGTCGTCCTCGAATCGGCAGAACGTCTTCGTCGGATCGCCGCTGGCGCTGCGCTCGATGAGGCAGATCTCCCGCGCGGTGTCAAAGACCGGCGCGACGCGCGCGTCAAAAATGGATATTGCGGTTTTCATATTGTTCCTTCAGTCGAGTTCGAGAAGTTCGCGCAGCGCGCGGTGGATGTCGAGCATCGCCGTCCGCGCCGGCGAGTCGCCGAAGTCGACAACGGTCTTGCCGGCCATGAGGGAATCGTTGACGGTCCGATCGAAGGGAATGCGACCGACGACCTTCGCGCCGCGCGCCGCGGCGAGCGCCTCGATGCGGGCCGCCTGCTCCAGATTGAGATCGGCCTTGTTGATCACGATGGCGGCCGGCACGCCGAAATGCGCCACGAGCTTCAGGACGCGCTCCAGGTCGTGGACGCCGGAGACGGTCGGCTCCGTCACGAGCAGCACGAGGTCGGCGCCGGAGACGGAGGCGATCACGGGGCATCCCGTGCCCGGAGGGCCGTCGCCGAGGATCAACCCGTGCTGGAGCGCCCGGGCGAGTTCCGCCGCGCGGTTGCGCACCTGGGCGACGAGGCGCCCCGAGTTCTCCTCCGCAATGTCGAGCTTGGCGTGGACCATCGGACCTTCGGACGTCTCCGAAACATACCAGCGTCCGGTTGCGTGGGGTGCGCTGTCGATGGCGTTTGCCGGGCAGACGCGGAGGCAGAGCCCGCAGCCTTCGCAGGCGATCGGATCGACGCGGTAGGTCATGCCGACGAGGTCGTTGCCCGGACCGTCCAGGTGGATCGCGTGGAAGTGGCAGGCCGCGGCGCAACGGCCGCATCCAAAGCATTCCGCCGAGCGGATCGCGCACTTGGTGCCGCCGGCGAAATCGTGGATTTCTCGGACGGTCGGTGCGAGCAGCAGATGCAGGTCGGCCGCGTCGACGTCGTTGTCCGCCAGGACCTGCATGCCGTTGAGCCGCGCGAGCGAACTGACGACGGTGGTCTTCCCCGTTCCACCCTTGCCGCTGACGACCGTGATCTCCCGATAGTCTGAGGCCTGGCCTCGGGGAAGGGACGCGGCGGCGGCGGACGACAGCGCCAGCGATTCCTCTTCGGGCAGGGGCGGGAGCGCCGTGGCGAGGTTGTCGAAGATGGCCAGCAGATTGTCGCGCAGTTCGGGGAAGCGCTCGGCGAGGATCGCGCCGAAGGCGTACGCCTCGGCGTACTCGCGTTTGAAGGGGATGCGCCCGGCGATGGGGAGGCCGACGCGCGCCGCGTAGTCGGCGATGATCCGGTCTTCGCCATCGGAGCGATTCACGACGATCCCGGTGGGCGCGCCCAGCTTCAGGGCGAGGCCGACGGCGAGTTTCAGGTCGTTGAGGCCGAAAGGTGTCGGCTCCGTCACCAGCAGCACGGCGTCGCTGCCTTCGACCGCCTTCACGACGGGGCAGGCCGTACCTGGAGATGCGTCGAGAATGTTGACGGCATCCGGCGAGATCTTCCGCTTCACGGCCGCGACGACCTTGGGCGCGAGCGCCTCGCCGATGTCGAGCAGGCCGTGCGCGAAGAAGAACGGCGCGTGATCCGGCGCGGCCTCGACCGTGCCGATTTTTGCGGGGTGCTCGGAGATGGCCTTGACGGGGCAGACGAAGGCGCAGGCGCCGCAGGAATGGCAGAGGTCGTTGAAGATCAGCACCTGCTTGTTGACGACGGCGATGGCGTTGTAGTGG
>JAAZAI010000295.1 GCA_012514445.1 Lentisphaerota bacterium | reverse complement strand
GCGAGGATCGCGAAGCGGTGGGCGTTGGCGGCCAGCCAGGTGTTGAGGTGTCCGATGTTGCGGCCGGAGGCGGGCGACCAGGTGACGATGGCGTCGCGACGTCCGGCGATGCGGGTGGAGATGATCTCGGTGGAGGCGACGCCCACGAGCGGGTCCCAGACGCTGGCGCCGATGAGCCCGGCGTGGCTGGCGCCGCGCAGGAGGACGCGGCCGCCGAACATCAGCTTGCCGTCGACGTGCACGAACATGAGGTTGTCGCGCAGCGTGACGGAGAGATTGTGGCTGACGGAGACGTCGGTGGGCAGCGTGTCCATGCCGAGGATGAGCTCGTCGACGTCCTGCAGCTTCTGGCGGGCGGAGACGTAGCCGCGTTCGTCGATGCCGACGAAGACATATTCGCCGCGGTTGGTGGAGCGCAGATAGACGCCGAAACGGCCGTGGCGCATGTTGAAGAGGAACGAGACGGTGCCGTCCTTGAACGTGTCGCTGCCGACGAGCCAGGCCTTCGCGCCGGTCGTGCCGTCGGCCGCGCTGTCGGTGTCGAAGAGGTCGAGCGGCTGGACGGCCTTGAGCACGAGCACGTCGTTGCGGGCGACGACTTCGCCCCAGTCGCCGAGCCAGGACGCGGCGTTGTAGACGGCGGATCGGCCGTTCGCCTCGGTCCACGGGCGCGGCCAGAAGGAGTCGATCATGGAGATGAAGGCGTTGGGCGACCACGACGGGTTCACGAGCAGGCGGTTGAGGCGCCGCGGGTCGCTGGACTCGGCGTTGAGGGCGAGCATGCCGACGATGAAGCCCAGATCGTAGTTCCGTTCGACCTGGCCGAGGTTGACGGCGCGAACCATCTGGGCGCGTTCGTCGTACTGGCCGTAGTTGCCGAGCGGGAAGAAGAAGGCGAGGGGGCGGGACTTGGTTTCGCGCTCGAACTCGGCGAGGACCGTCGCGTGATCCTCGGCGATGCGCGTTTCGAACTCCTCGCGCGTCTCGTAGCGGTTCTCGGCGGCGATCCACTTCGGCGAGGTGAAGAACGTCGCCTCGGCGTCGTAGGGCACCGTCTCGATCGGGTTGAAGCCAAGATGGGACTCCGCGGCGAGCTCCCAGAAGCCGAGGGCCTTCATCTCGCGCAGGTGGTGCCAGACGAGCGTCTCCTGGTTCATGCTCTGCACGGCGAGGGTGTTGACGCCCATGACGGCGGGCCAGCCGCGGGCCTGGAGGATTTCGCGCACGGCGTTGTAGGTGCCGCGCTTGGCCTGCTCGAAGGTGATGAGCACGGCGCGGTGGGGCAGCAGCTTGCCTTCCTTGTAAAAATCGCGCACGTCCTGGAGGGTGATCGGGTTGTAGCCGCCCTCGGCAAGCAGGCGCATCTGCTCTTTGAACATGTCGGTGGAGACGTTGGGCGACCCGGGAGCGGGCGAGTCTTCGACGCCGCTGTAGGCCAGCGCGACGAACTCGCGCGCCACGCGCACGGGCGACGTGACGGGCGGCTTGAAGACGGCCTTGCGAATCCAGATCTTGATCGGCTGGAAGAAGGCGACCAGCAGCAGCACGATGCCGAGGAAGAGCATCCAGGACTTGTAGTGG
>JAAZAI010000294.1 GCA_012514445.1 Lentisphaerota bacterium | reverse complement strand
GCAAGTAAGTAATAGATTACTTGCCATGAACAAGACCTCATCAGGCACACGTCTCCCGGCGGCCAAGCGTCGCGAAACCACGGTTCAAGCCGTGATCGATCTGGCTGCTGCCCAGAATCCTGCCGAAATCACGACCAGCGACATTGCCGAAAAAATGAAGATCACGCAGGGAGCCTTGTTTAGGCATTTCGCCACAAAAGACGCGATCTGGCAGGCGGTCGTCGAGTGGGTGACTCGGCGCCTGCTATCCCGCGTGGACGAGGCGGCGCGGACGGCGGCTTCCCCGCTTGAGGCACTGGAGGTCGTCTTCATGGCGCATATCGAGTCCCATGGCCAGCACGCCGGCGTGCCCCGGATCATCTTCGGCGAGCTGCAACGCGCCGAGGACTCCCCTGCCAAGCGCGCGGTGCGCGAGTTCATGGGCCAGTATGTCGGAAAATTGCAGGCGTTCATCGAACAAGGCAAGGCCGGGGGCGAAATCGGCCCCGATGTGAATGCCAAGGCCGCCGCGACATTGTTCGTCGGCATGATCCAGGGTCTGGTGGTGTAGTCCCTGGTTTCGGGGAGCAAGGGGATTCCCCAGGCGAAGGCCCATGAGATTTTCGCGCTCTACCGCCGGAGCATCAGAACTGCAACATGAAAAGAATCCACTGAGAGCAACAACAAACAGAAAGGAAGAACAACGATGAAACGAGAAATCAAGATGACGCTGGCGGTGGTCGGAGTGTCAGCCGGGCTGGCTGTTTTTGCACCGTCCCCGGCTTTGGCGCACTGCGACACGATGAACGGTCCGGTTATTCCGGAAGCCAAGGCGGCGCTTGAGAAGGGCGATGTGACCCCCGTTCTCAAGTGGGTCAAGGAGGACAAGGAAGAGGAGATCAAGGCCGCGTTTGCGCAGGCCGTCGCGGTTCGCGCCAAGGGGCCGGAGGCGAAGGAACTCGCCGACAAGTACTTCCTGGAGACTCTGGTACGGTTGCATCGTGCAGGTGAAGGTGCGCCTTACACGGGCATCAAGGATGAGCCGGTGGAGCCGATTGTCGCTATGGCCGACAAGGCTCTGGCTGACGGATCGGCGGATGAGATGGTCAAGAAGATCAGCGCCCATGTGGCGAACGCCATTCAGGAGAAGTTCAAGAAGGCGATGGAGGCGAAGAAGAACAAGGACAAGAGCGTGGAGGCGGGCCGCGAGTTCGTGGAGGCCTATGTGATCTACGTGCACTATGTCGAGGGCATCCATATCGCGATCATGTCCGCTGGCGGACACGGCCATGCCGATGCGTCAACGGCCGGACATGCGGAGAAAGCGGAGCCCAAGGAACACGCCCACTGAGGCATTCAAGCGGAACATGGCGACTTGATCTGACGATTCCGTTGGACTGATGTCAGGGCGGTGATCCGGCTGAACGGTCTGGACCGCGAGGCGGCGGCATTTCCGTGCCGCCGCCGTAGCCGGGTTCTGCGGCAGCGCGACAACAAGGCCTGGATGTTCGCGAACAACTCTATTGTTGACGAATTGATGAATCCGGGACTATAGTCTGAATTGGTTTGCATGACGCTATCGCCGCGATCCGAGGGGAACGGCGAGCGCTGGGCGTCAGATTCTTTCAAACCACGCTTTCGTCAACGCTCATTCTTTATGACGATCCCCGCCAAGTGTACTACCGTCCTGACAAAGGCCCCCTATGCGCACAAATTACGTCCTGATCGACTTCGAGAACGTCCAGCCGGAGAGCCTTGTCGGTCTCCAGCAGGATCATTTCAAAGTCCTTGTTTTTGTCGGCGCCAACCAGACCAAGGTGCCCTTCGATGTAGCCCAAGCCATGCAGACCATGGGCGGGAAGGCCGAATATATCAAGATCTCCGGCAACGGCCCCAACGCCCTCGACTTCCACATCGCCTTCACCATCGGCCAGCTCGCCGCCGTCGACCCCACTGCCTTTTTCCACATCATATCCAAGGACACCGGGTTCGATCCGCTCATCGCGCATCTGAAAGCGAAGAAGATTTTCGCCGCTCGCGAAACTTCGATCGGCGAGATCCCGCGGATTAAAACCGCGGTCACGAAGACCCCAGACGAACGGCTCCAGACTGTACTCGAGAAACTGCGTCTGCCCAAGGCCACGAAACCCCGTACGCTCAAAACGTTGGCCAGCCACATCAACGCTCAATTCCAAAAGCAACTGTCGGAAGCTGAAGTGAAATC
>JAAZAI010000293.1 GCA_012514445.1 Lentisphaerota bacterium | reverse complement strand
GTGCTACGCGCACATGGCTGAAAAGGACGGCAACGTCTTGCCGTTGACGGGCAACCCGTCGGAGCCGGGGTGGTACTCCATCGTGACCGCGCCAACCGTAATATCGAACAAATTTTCAATATTACGGTCGATGAACAAACCACGCTTCGCGATTCCCACACGCACTTTGCAGTGGGATCGACAAAGCGACAAGGTTCGCGACAAGGCCCTTCGACACACCCTCGACAAGCCCTTCGGCAGGCTCAGGGCAGGCTCACGACAAAGTTTGCGACAAAGTTTTTTCCTGAATCCTGAACCCTCGCGAGGCGGGCGGCAACTGCCGCCCACCTACGCCACGACGTTGACGAGCCGACCGCGGACGCAGATCACCTTGCGCACGGGGCGCCCGGCGATCGCCGCCTGCAGATCGGGGTTCGCGAGCGCGAGCGCCTGCATCGCCGCGTCGTCGGCGTCCGCCGGCATCTTCATGCGCGCCTTGATCTTGCCGCAGAGCTGGAGCACGATCTCGATCTCGTCGAGCTTCAGGAACCGCTCGTCCCAGGCCGGCCACGGCGCGTAGGCGATGCCGTCGGCGTGCCCCAGGCGCTCCCAGAGCTCCTCGCCGAGGTGCGGCGCGAAGGGGGAGAGCATGACGACGTAGGCTTCGGCGGCCTCGCGCGGGAGCACTTTGCCCTCGCCGGCGAAGCCGTTGAGGAAGATCATGAGCTGGCTGATGGCCGTGTTGAGATTGAGGGTTTCGATGTCCTCGGTGACCTTCTTGATCGTCGCATGGCAGAGTCGGGACTGCTCCACGCTCATCGGCACGTCCTCGACGGGCTGGTCGACGACGAGCCGGAAGGAGCGGCGCAGGAAGCGGTAGACGCCTTCGACGCCCTGCGTGTTCCAGGGCTTGACGGCGTCGAGCGGGCCCATGAACATCTCGTAGAGACGCATGCTGTCGGCGCCGTATTCGCCGATCACGTCGTCGGGGTTGACGACGTTCTTGAGCGACTTGGACATCTTGGCGGCGAACTCGACGAGCTTCTCGCCCGTCTCCTTGTGGACGGGGCCGTCGGCGGTGAGGTCGACCTTGTCGGTGGCCACGAGGGCGCCGCGGGAATCCTTGTAGGAGAGTCCGAGGATCATGCCCTGGTTGACGAGCTTCTGGAAGGGCTCCTTCGTGGAGACGAGGCCGAGGTCGAAGAGCACCTTGTGCCAGAAGCGCGCGTAGAGGAGGTGCAGCACGGCGTGCTCGGCGCCGCCGACGTAGAGATCGACGGGCATCCACGCCTTCTCCTTGGCGGGATCGACGAAGGCCTGGTCGTTGCGCGGATCGATGTAGCGCAGGTAGTACCAGCAGGAGCCGGCCCACTGGGGCATCGTGTTCGTCTCGCGCCAGCCCTGGCGGCCGGTCTTGGGGTCGGTGTAGCGTAGCCAGCTCTTGGCTTTGGCGAGAGGAGGTTCGCCGGTGCCGGTGGGCTTGAAGTCGTCGAGCTCGGGCAGCGTGAGCGGCAGGTCGCCGTCGTCGAGAAGCAGCGTGGAGCCGTCGTCCATGTTGACGACGGGGAACGGCTCGCCCCAGTAGCGCTGGCGGCTGAAGAGCCAGTCGCGCAGCTTGTACTGCGTCTTGGCGCGACCGATGCCGCGGGCGGCGAGCCAGTCGGTGGCGGCCTGCTTCGACCGGGCGACTTCCATGCCGTCCATGTCGAGGCCGTCGGCGTTGGCGGAGCGGATCATCCGTCCGGCACCGGTCCAGCACGCCTCGCCGGCGAGCACGGCGGCGGGGTCGACGCCGGCGGCGGCCGCCTCGGCGGGGTCGGGTTCGATGATGCACTGGATCGGCAGGCCGAACTGCTTCGCGAACTCGAAGTCGCGCGTGTCGTGGGCCGGCACGGCCATGATGGCGCCGGTGCCGTAGGTGGCGAGCACGTAGTCGGCGATCCAGACCGGGATTTTCGCGCCGTTGACGGGATTGACGGCGAAGCAGCCGGTGAAGACGCCGGTCTTCTCGGTGGCCAGCTCCGTGCGGTCCATGTCGCTCTTGAGCCCCGCCTGGCGGCGGTACTCGGCGACGGCCTCGCGCTGCGCGGGCGTGGCGATGGCCTCGACGAGCGGATGCTCCGGCGCGAGCACCATGTAGGTGGCGCCGAAGAGCGTGTCGGGGCGCGTCGTGTAGACCGTGACGTCGCCGCCTTCGGGGCGGTCCAGCCGGAAGACGACCTCCGCGCCGGTGGACTTGCCGATCCAGTTGCGTTGCATCTCCTTGATTCCCTCGGACCAGTCGAGGCCGTCGAGGTCGGCGAGGAGGCGTTCGGCGTATTCGGTGATGCGCAGCATCCACTGGCGCATGGGGCGGCGTTCGACGGGGTGGTCGCCGCGTTCGCTGCGGCCGTTGATCACCTCCTCGTTGGCGAGGACGGTGCCCAGGGCGGGGCACCAGTTCACGGCGACTTCGGCGACGTAGGCGAGGCCCTTCTTGTGGAGCTGCTTGAAGATCCACTGGGTCCACTTGTAGTACCCGGGGTCGGTCGTGTTGATCTCGCGGTCCCAGTCGTAGCTGAAGCCGAGCGCCTGGATCTGGCGCTTGAAGGTCGCGATGTTCTTCGCGGTGGTGATGGAGGGGTGGGTGCCGGTGTCCACGGCGTACTGCTCGGCGGGCAGGCCGAAGGCGTCCCAGCCCATGGGGTGGAGCACGGCGAAGCCGCGCTGCCGCTTGAAGCGGCAGTAGATGTCCGTGGCGGTGTAGCCTTCGGGGTGGCCGACGTGCAACCCCGCGCCGCTGGGATACGGGAACATGTCGAGCACGTAGCACTTCGGCTTGTCCCCGGGCAGGTCGGGCGTCTTGAACGTCTTGTCGCGCGCCCAGCGCGCCTGCCACTTCTTTTCGATTTCGGCGAAATTGTAGTCAGATGATCTCATATGCTTTCCGGCCTTCTGATGCATGCGGGCTAGCGGCGCGCCTCCATCATCGGGTTCTGGGCGTCGAGGCGGATCGGGCGGAACCGGAACGCGATCGCGAACGGCGCAGGCTTGAGCCGGTACTGCTCCAGCGGGGCGGGTCCGCAGGATGCCGAACCAATGCCGTCCTGGGCGAGATCGAGGTTGAGCGTGACGAAATCCTCGCGGACGAGATCCACGGTGTGGTTCGCCTCGGTCAGGTTCTTCTGGCTGTACCAGCTCGCGCCGAAGTTGAACAGGCGGTCGGCCGTGACGAGCAGCCCCTGGCCGCGCGGATCCGTGAAAGCCGCCCAGCGCGTGTCCGTCCGGTTGCCGTTCTCCTGGGGGTAGACGTAGTCGAAGAAGAGGCCGTCCACGTCGGAGAGCCAGCGGCCGAGACGCACGCCGTCCTTCGTGTCCGCATAGCTCTCGCCGGGCCCGAGGCCATACCACTGCACGCGATCCTGCGTGCCGGGCAGGGCCATCTGCAGGCCGATGCGCGGGATGGCGGGGCACTTCCATTCGCCCACGGGTTCGCCGGAGAAGGCGAGCGAGACGTCGCCGTTCGGGCGGATCGCCCAGTCGTAGACGCAGACGAAGCGGTTGCGAACGACGGGGCCGCCGACCGAGGTCTTGACGACGATGCGGCAGGCGCCCTTGTCCGCCTTGGCGGGCTTGGCGATTTCGAAGGAGAGGAGCTTGTGCGAGAGGGCGTCCAGGCCGTGCTCGCGCCATTGGCGCTGGATGCCGCCGCCGCGGCAGCCGCCGTCGTTGTCCGTCGGCGCGCGCCAGAAGTTGCCTTTCGGGCCGGCCTCGATCATCGGCATGGAGCCGACCTCCCAGTCCGTGAGCAGGCCGGTGCCGCGGTCGAACGCGATCGCGAACTCCTCGCCGACGATCTCGACGCGGCCTTCCAGCTCCTCGACCTCGACCGCGGGGCGCGCGAGCGTGGCGATGACCGCGGGAGCGGCCTGGCGCAGCGGGAATTGCGCCCAGGCGATTTCGTGGCCGCGCTCGGCCCAGATCGTGTTGCCGGCGAGCGTGAAGACGAATTCGAGCAGGAAGTCGCGCGCCGGGCAGTCCGGCAGCTTGAACGGTACCTTCACCGCGGCGGAATCGCCGGCGGGGATGGCGGGCAGCTCGAGCGGCCCGGACTGGATCGTCTCGCAGTCGGCCGTCAGGCGCCACTCGCAGGCGAGGCCCTCGAGACCGGCGAAGTCGAAGCGGTTCGCGATGCGGAACTTGCCCTTCGCCGCGTCGACGGCCTCGACGAGAACGGGCTCGTGGACCTTCTTCATCTCGGCCATGGCGGGGGAGGGAGTGCGGTCGGGCTTGACGAGGCCGTCGCAGACGAAGTTGGAGTCGTTGGGGTGGTCGCCGAAGTCGCCGCCGTAGGCGTAGTAGGCGCGGCCGTCTTCGGTGGTCTTCGGGATGCCGTGGTCGCACCATTCCCAGACGAAGCCGCCGCAGCAGCGGGGGTTGCCGCGGATCGCCTCCCAGTACTCCTTGACGCCGCCGGGACCGTTGCCCATGGCGTGGACGTACTCGCAGAGCACGAACGGCATCTTGCCGTAGCGCTCCGCCGGCATCTGGACCTCTTCGCCCTTGAGGTGGTCCATCGCCTTCTTCTCGACCTTCGCCTCGCCGATCTCGACGACTTCCTGCTGTCCGGCGTACATGCGGCTGTAGACGTCGACGATCTGGCAGGCGTAGTCGCCCTCGTAGTGGATCGGGCGGCCGGGGTCGAGCGCCTTCGCGGCGTCGCGCATCTTGATGTGGTTGACGCCGAGGCCGGATTCGTTGCCGAGGGACCAGAGGATCACGGAGGGGTGGTTGCGGTCGCGCAGGACCATGCGGCGCATGCGGTCGACGAGCTGGGCCTCCCAGGCGGGGTCGTTGGCGGGGTTGCCGGCCCAGTGGGTCCAGTCGCCGATGCCGAAGCCGTGCGTCTCGAGGTCGCACTCGTCGATCAGGTAGATGCCGTAGCGGTCGCAAAGGTCGTACCAGCGCGGATCGTCCGGGTAGTGGCTGGTGCGCACGGCGTTGAAGTTGTGGCGCTTGAGCAGGAGGACGTCCTCGATCATGCTCTCGAGCGGCACGGCGCGGCCGAACTGGGGATGCGACTCGTGGCGGTTGCTGCCCTTGAAGATCACGCGCCGGCCGTTGACCTGGAGCACGCCGTCGACGATCGCCACCTGCTTGAAGCCGATGTTGAGCGGCGCGGCCATCGCGGCGCCCTTCCCGGCGTCTGCGCTGACCACCAGACGATAGAGGTACGGATCCTCGGCGGACCAGTGGCGCGGCTTCTTCACGTCGGCCTTGAGCGCGACGACCGCCTCGCCGCCGGCCTTGACGGCGGCTTCGCCCTCGAGAACGGCCACCGCGGCGCCTTCCGCGTCGAAGAGCTCGGCGCGGACCTTGACGCCCTTCGCGGGCGCCTTGCCGGCGTTGACGAGCTTCACGTCGACGGCGAGGACTGCGTCCTTGAACTTCTTGTCGAACGTCGTCGTCGCGGCGACGTCGTCGATGCGCACGGCCGGCGTGGCGATCACGGAGACGTCGCGGAAGATGCCGGAGAGCCACCACATGTCCTGGTCCTCGGCGTAGGAGCCGGCGGACCACTGCCACACGCGCACGGCGAGGACGTTGCGACCGCCGAAGACGGCGAATTTCGTGACGTCGAACTCGGAGGGGAGGCGGGAGCCCATCGCCATGCCGACGTACTTCCCGTTGAGGTAGCACTCGTAGCAGGAGTCCACGCCGTCGAAACGCAGGCGGATCGTCCGGCCGTCCCAGGCGGCGGGCAGGTCGAAGTCTTTGCGGTACGTGCCCGTGGGATTCTCGTCGGGGACGTGCGGCGGGTTGACGTTGAACGGGTACTGGACGTTGGTGTACCAGGGCTTGCCATAGCCGAGCATCTGCCACATCGAGGGGACGGGGATGGAATCCCACTCGGTGTCGTCATGGTCGATTGCGAAGTAGTCGGCCGGGGCGTCCTCGGGGCGTTCGGCGTAGCAGAACTGCCATTCGCCGCCCAGGGTGCGGACGAGGGACGAATCGCCGGGCTGGGCCCATTTGGCTGAAGCGGCGTCCTCGAACGGCGTGAACCACGCGCGGGGATCGAGTCGGTTGACGGCGAAATTGTTCGGATCTTCCCATTTGTTCATGATGAGGGTCTTTCTCGCGAAGTTGAGCGGCGACGCGCCGCTGAAAATGCCGTCCAGTATCGCAGATCGCCCCGCATTTGTCCACCTCGGGCAGTAATCGATCCGTCGCCGGGGTGTCGGCATCCTGGCGCGATATCGACCGGAAGATCTCCACGATTTCGACAAGATTAAAGGAACCACGCGAGTGCCGCCGCCGCACCGGATTGTAATTTTGAACAAGCTTCGAGACAAGATTACAATCGCCGTGTCGTCGACGTCACTCGCGCCGCGCTCTGAGCGGGGCTGAAGCACCCCGAGAAACAAGCCGCCGAGGTCGAGCCCCCTGGGAACGCGGGGCTCTGCACCCGCCGTGTAGAAAGATGCGAGTGCGGAGCCTCGCGATCCCAGCGCTCCGCACACCGCCCGCCCAGTGTGGCGACCGGGTCTTGTTCCCGGAACCCTCGCGCTAACCTGCCAACCCCGGCGAATGACCGATTATCCTCGGGCAATCGCTTTCGTTTGACCTTTGCCCTGGCATCTGGCAGACTAATGGGCATTTTAAAGACCGGGGGCGGAAGGTCGCGCCCGGATGACGAGGCCGCCAGGCAGAGAGGATCCCAAAAGATGAAATCGTTCAAGATCGGTGTGGTCGTCGATTCGTTCCGCCTGCCCCCGCGCGAGGGCGTGCTGGCCGCGAAGGCCGTGGGCGCCGAAGGCATCCAGATCTACGGGGGGTCCAAGACGTTCGCCCCCGAGCTCCTGGACGCCGCCGCGCGGCGGGAGTTCCGCAAGTTTCTGGACGAGCATGGGCTCGTGCTCTCCGCCCTCTGCGGCGACATCGGCAACTTCATGGATCCGGCCAGCAATCCCGCCCGCGTCGCCCGCTCCAAGACCATCGTCGACCTCGCCGTGGACCTCGGCACGACGGTCGTGACGACCCACATCGGCAGCGTCCCCGAGGACGCCGCCTCGCCCGTCTACGCGATGCTGCAGGGCGTCTGCCGCGAACTGGGGCGCTACGCCACGTCGAAGGGCGTGTCGTTCGCCATCGAAACCGGTCCCGAGACGGCCCGGTCGCTGCGCGACTTCCTCGACTCCCTCGGCGTCCCCGGCGTCGGCGTCAACCTCGACCCCGCCAATCTCGTGATGGTCTGCCGCGACGATCCCGTCGCCGCCGTCGCCACGCTGGCTCCCTACATCGTGCACACCCACGCCAAGGACGGCCGCAACCTCCGCCCCTGCGATCCGGAGCAGGTCTATGCGGCCTTCACCGACGGCACCTACCCCGACCTCGAGAAGACGCTCGGGGGCTCGCCCTTCGTCGAACTGCCCCTCGGCGAAGGCGACGTGGCCTGGAAGCCGTATCTCGCGGCGCTCTCCGCCATCGGCTACGACGGCTTCCTGACCATCGAGCGCGAAGAAGGCGAGGACCGCTACGGCGACATCGCCAAGGGCGTGAAGTTCCTCCGCCCGCTCATCACGTAGTGCCCTATACAGCATCTCTGTTTTCACAACAAGTTCTAGTCCAAACCTCGACACCCCAGGAGATCCCCACCCCCATGAAAATCGGCGTCAGTTCCTACAGCTTCTCCCGTCTCGTCGGCTCCGGCCAGATGACCCAGCTCGACGTGGTCGCGAAAACCAAGGCGATGGGTTTCGACTTCATCGAGTTCTCCGGCCTGTCGCTGCCCGAGGGCGAGACGCTGGAGACGTTCGCCCCCAAGGTGCGCGAGGCCTGCGAGGCCGCCGGACTGCCCATCGTCAACTACACGATCGGCGCCGATCTCATCAACGGCTCCAATGGCGACTGGAAGGCCGAGGTCGAGCGGCTCAAGGGCGAGCTCAAGATCGCGAAGGCGCTCGGCGTGACCGGCATGCGTCACGACGCCACGCGCGGCTTCCCCGCCACGCACGTCGGGCCGCGGGGCTTCGACGACGCCCTGCCGCTGCTCGTCCGCGGCTGCCGCGCCGTCACCGAATTCGCCGCCGACCTCGGCATCCGCACGATGGTCGAGAACCACGGCTTCTTCTGCCAGGACAGCGAGCGCGTCGAGAAGCTCGCCAACGGCGTGAACCACCCGAACTTCGGCCTCCTCGTGGACGTCGGCAACTTCCTCTGCGCGGACGAGCCGTCCCTGCTGGCCGTCGGCCGCGTGGCCTCCTACGCCTTCCACGTCCATGCGAAGGACTTCCATGTCAAAGCCGCCAGCCAGCCCGATCCGGGAAAGGGCTGGTTCCGCTCCCGCGGCGGCAACTTCCTGCGCGGCTCGATCATCGGCCACGGCGAAGTGCCGGTCCAGGCCTGCCTTGGCATCCTGAAGCGCGCCGGCTACGATGGCACGCTTTCGATCGAATTCGAGGGCATGGAGAACCCCGTCGACGGCATCGCGATCTCGCTGGAGAATCTCCGGCGGTTCGAAGCCGCGTGCTGAACGCGCGCCGAGGGGGCCCGTCCATGGCGCCGCGCACTCCAAAGCCGACGAAACGCGCCCCCCGGCTCTCGGCCGGGGACGCCGCGCGCGCCGAGGCCACGCTGGCCCACGGTGCGCGCGCGTTCGACGAGGCGAAGCTCGCGGAAGTCCTTGAGGACGGCCAGACTGTCGAGGCCAAGACGCGCCACCTCGGCGGCGTGGTCGAGGAGGTGAAGCTGCTCTGGCGCCTGCTCGCGGACTACGCGCGCGGCCGCTACCGCGCACCATGGCGCTTCATCGCCGCCGTCGGCTTCGCGTTCCTCTATCTGATCCTGCCGATCGACATCATCCCGGACTTCCTTCCCGGTCTGGGCTACCTCGACGACGCCTCCGTCTTCGGGATGGTGCTGCGCGCCAGCCAGATTGAAATCGCCGCCTACCAGGCGTGGCTCGCCGCCCAGGCGGAAGCAACAGACGCCAGCCATTCGCAAGATGGTCGGGAGCCAGGGAAGCGGCGCACCCGGAGGTCGCGCCCGAAAAACTCCGCAAAGCGTGAGCCCACGAGGGAGGGCGGGCTCTCCGAGCGCGCCGCTGCAAATGAAAAGCGGCCCTGATGACAATTCTGGCGCCGCCGCGCGATGAAACGCCCGGCGCACAGCGGCCGGCTGGCGCGAAATCCGCTGGCCGAGAGCGTGCTCAAGAACATCGAGCGCCTCGTCGGCGCCATCGTCAACGAGCCCGTCGAGCCGCTTCCCGGCACGCCGCTGCTCGTCAACCTCGCGCTGGCGATCGAACATTCAGGCATCTGCCTCGGCGGCGGCGAGGTGGCCGAGCTGCACGGCTCGGGCCGGCTGCGGCGCGTGTCCTTCGCCGCGTTCCGCGACGGCGGGGACGGCGCGGCGGCGCGCACGGGAGCGTTCATCTACGCGGCGTGCGATCGCGCCACCGGCCGCGTGCTCGGCAGCGAAGGCGCGGCGCGGACGGCCCGCACCGCCGTGGAAGGCATGAAGCGGCTCGACTACGACATCCTCTTCAACAACTGCCATCTCTTCACGGCGACGTGCCTGCTGGAGAGCACGCCGGGCAAGTGGGCCTCGGGGATCTTCACCGTGGCGGGGCTCGAGGAGGTCGTCGCCGCCCGCCTCAACGCCGGACGCCCCGTCGCCTGGCGGCCCGTGCGCGGCTACGACGCCGATCCCGGCCTGCTGCCCCGCAAGCTGGCGCGGCTTGCGGACCGGCTCAGGGGGCGGACACAATATTCCGCCGACGACTTGCGTTTAGGATGCATTACGACAACAGCGGCCCGTTCGGGCCCTTGCACAACAACAGTTCACACGAGGAGAGAGCTATGAAGAAGATCGCAATGATGACGGCGCTGGTGGTGGGTTGCCTCTGCGTGGGCGCGGCGATGGCCGAGCCCGAGCAGAAGAAGCCCGCGCCCAAGGGCCCCCGCATGGAGCGGCGCAACAACCCCGAAAACGCGAAGAAACGCGCCGAGATGGCCGCAACCCGCTTCGGCGGCAAGGTTGTCGCCAAGGACGGCGCCACGGTCACGGTCAAGAACATGCGCCAGGAAAAGGAACGGACCTTCACCGCCAAGAGCGAAGAGGCCAAAAAAATGCTGGAAGGCGTCGCGGTCGGCGATTTCGTCGGCGTTCGTTTCTCCAAGGCCGGCGAAGGCTTCGCGCTCGACGCCATCCGCAAGTTCGAAGGCCCGCGACAGGGTCGCCCCGAAGGCGCTCCCGGCGAGCGCCGGATGCGCAAGGACGATGGCGCCAAGGACAAGCCCGCAGGCGAAGCGATCCGCCAGCGCAAGCAGGATGGCGAAGGCAAGGCCAAGGACAAGGTCGAAGGCGAGAAGAAAGGCGACTGCTGCAAGGGTTGCCCGAAGGCCAAGGCCAAAGAGGAGGCCAAGGACAAGCCGAAGGCTGAATAAGGCGTCGTCCGACCCTTCATGAATGCCTGCGCGGCGGCGTCCCTCCCGGTTCGGGAGACTGACGCCCCGCGCTTTTTCGTGTTCAGGGAAGAAAGAGGGTTCAGGACTTGCGAATTGCTGGTCGGGCGGCGTCAGGGTGTGTCGGAAAAGTGGCGGGATAATCGGAGAGGCTTGTGCGGCGCATGTCGGCGGGGTTTGTGTTGCAGCGCTTCGCCTGCAATCGACAACCCTCTTCCACGCGGCCGCCGTCCCTTCCTGATTTCTTGAGTTCCTGATGAAAAACCACACGCCGTGTGCGCCCAAGACGCTTCCAATGAAAGGTTGAATTTGAAATCAGGAAAACGGGAATGTTCACCTTTGGGGGAGTGTTCGCATGAGTCCCTTTTCCGATCCATGTCACGATTCTGACACGCACCCCCGCGTCCCAGGGCGAGATTGACGTCCGCGCCGGACTGTGGCAGACTGACCCGCAGGCGGAGTGGAGTTCGGAGTGCGTGAGTGCGTGAGTGCGTGAGTTATGATACACTTACTCACGCCCTCACGCATTCCGAACTCACACCTCCCCGCACATGAAAGCCACGATCGCCGATATCGCCAAAAACGTGGGCTGTTCGCCCGCGACGGTCTCGCGCGCCATCAACGGCACGGCGGGCGTCGAGCCCGCATTGCGCCGCCGCATCCTCGTGGCGCTGCGCGCCGCCGGCGGGCCGGCCGAGAAGCTCTCCACGCCCCGGCGGGGGCGGCCCCGCGGAGCGCTGGGGCGGACGGGCGCCGTCCAGATCATCGTTTACCGCCCCGGCGAAATGGAACCGCTCGTCGTCTCGGCC
>JAAZAI010000292.1 GCA_012514445.1 Lentisphaerota bacterium | reverse complement strand
CCTCGAGGATGTGGCAGCGCTCCTGGGCCTTGCGCAGGTCGTACTTGGTGCGGCGCGTGATGACGTCCATGCGGTGGTCGACGAAGCAGCGCAGGAGCTGCTTGAGGTTCATCACCTTGGGCCGGCCGTGGTCGAGCGCGAGCATCGTCGCGCCGAAGGTGGTCTGGAGCTGGGTGTGCTTGTAGAGCAGGTTGAGGACGACCTGGGGCACCGCGTCGCGCTTGAGCTCGATGACGATGCGGATGTCCGCCTTGGACTCGTCGCGGATGTCGCGGATGCCCTCGATCACCTTCTCCTTGACGAGGTCGGCCATGTGTTCGATCATGACCGCCTTGTTCACCACGTAGGGGATTTCGGTGATGATGATGCGCGCGTCGTTGCCGTTCTCGACGATCTCGGCGCGGCCGCGCACGCGCATGGCGCCGCGACCGGTCCGGTACATCGAGAGGATGGGGCTGATGCC
The DNA here is from genome assembly GCA_012514445.1 of Lentisphaerota bacterium. Lineage (GTDB taxonomy): Bacteria > Verrucomicrobiota > Kiritimatiellia > RFP12 > UBA3636 > JAAZAI01. The sequence goes on along the minus strand of JAAZAI010000292.1, from coordinate 5,181 downwards.
GCAGATGATGCCGCCGGTGGGGAAGTCGGGCCCCTTCAGGAACTTCATCAGGTCGTCGATGGTGCACTGCGGCTGGTCGACGAGGTGGACGATCGCGTCGCAGAGCTCGCCGAGGTTGTGCGGCGGGATGTTGGTGGCCATGCCGACCGCGATGCCGGTGGAGCCGTTGAGCAGGAGGTTGGGGACCTTGGAGGGCAGGACGAGCGGCTGCTGGAGCGTCTCGTCGTAGTTGGGCCCCATGTCGACGGTCTCCTTCTCGAGATCCTCGAGCAGGTCCTCCGCCATGCGGTGCATGCGCACTTCGGTGTATCGCATCGCCGCGGCGCCGTCGCCGTCGATCGAGCCGAAGTTGCCGTGTCCGTCCACGAGCTGGTAGCGCATGGAGAAGGGCTGGGCCATGCGCACGATCGTGTCGTAGATCGAGGAGTCGCCGTGCGGATGGTATTTACCCATCACGTCGCCGACCACGCGGGCGGATTTCTTGTGCGGCTTGTCGTGCGTGTTGCCCAGCTCGCTCATCGCGAAGAGGCAGCGGCGATGGACGGGCTTGAGGCCGTCGCGCGCGTCCGGCAGGGCGCGCCCGACGATGACCGACATCGAATAGTCGATGTAGGAGTTCTGCATCTCGTCCTCGACGTTGATCGGGGTGATGCCCGGCTCGGGCATCGCGGCCAGGGTCTCGTCCACTTCGGGTTCGGGGATCGTGTTCTCGTCTGACATGGGAAATTCCTATTCTCCGGTGAAAAACCGCGCGGCGGATCAGATGTCCAGGTTGTTGACCATGAGCGCATGGTCTTCGATGAATTTGCGGCGTGGGGCGACCTCGTCGCCCATCAGCATGGTGAACATCTTGTCCGCCTCGACGGCGTCCTCGAGCACCACGCGCAGCATCTTGCGGTTCTTCGGATCCATCGTCGTCTCGAAGAGCTGCTCGGCGTCCATTTCGCCGAGACCCTTGTACCGCTGGATCGTCAGGCCGCGGCGTCCGCGCTCGCGCACGAGCGTCAGCAGCTCCACGAGCGAGTGGATCGGCGTCTCCGCGCCCGACGAATCGGCCAGCACGCCGATCTGCGCGCCGTTGCCGAAGTACTGGCCCTTCGCGAAGCCGAACACCTGGTTGAGCGTGTCCATCTGCCGGCGGAGCTGCGTCGAGGTGTGCATCTCGGTGCAGGTGAACGCCGGGTTCTCCGGCTCGTCCAGATCCTCGGGCGGGCACTGCAGCGCCTCGGCCGCCGCCGCCTTCAGCGCGTTCGCCTCGTCGTAGGTGAAGACGTAGTGCGTCTGCGGATTGCCGTCCACGTCCACGATGACGCGGAAGTGCGGGAACTCGCCGGTCTCCGGGTTGCGCAGGGCGAAGAACCGGGCGATGTCCACGTGCTGCTTCTCCAGCCGCTGGCACACGGCCTCCGCGGCGGCGAGCACGTCGAGCAGCGGCGCCATGCCCCGCCCCTGGATGTTGCGCTCGCCGTCCATGAACGTGAACGTGAACTCCTCGCAGCCGAGCGTCAGCAGCTTCGCCGTGAGCAGCGCGTCGCTCTCGACGTACTCCTCCCGGCCCTTGCGCTTCACCTGGTACAGCGGCGGCTGCGCGAGGTACACGTGGCCGCGCTCGATGAGGGGGCGCATCTGGCGGTAGAAGAACGTGAGCAGGAGCGTGCGGATGTGCGCGCCGTCCACGTCGGCATCGGTCATGATGACGACCTTGTGGTAGCGGATCTTGTCGGGGTTGAAGTCGGACCCGAGGCCGCCGCCCACGGCGGTGATGAGCGTGCGAATCTCCTGGTTGGCGAGCATGCGCTCCAAACGCGCCTTCTCGACGTTGAGCACCTTGCCGCGCAACGGCAGGATCGCCTGCGTGGCGCGGTCCCGGCCCTGCTTCGCCGAGCCGCCGGCCGAATCGCCCTCCACGAGGAAGAGCTCGGACTTCGCGGGGTCGCGGCAGGAGCAGTCCGCCAGCTTGCCCGGCAGCCCGCCGCCCTCCAGCGCGCCCTTGCGCCGCGTCAGGTCGCGCGCCTTGCGAGCCGCGATGCGCGCCCGCGCCGAGTCGATCGACTTCTCGACGAGCTTGCGGGCGACCGAGGGGTTCTCGTCGAAGAACGTCTTGAGCTCCTCGCCCACGAGGTTGTTGACGATGCCCTCGACCTCGTTGTTGCCGAGCTTCGTCTTCGTCTGCCCCTCGAACTGGGGGTTGGGGACCTTCACGCTGATGACGCAGGTGACGCCTTCGCGGATGTCCTCGCCCGCCATCGCCTCCTCGTTGTCCTTGAGCAGCTTCGCGTTGCGCGCGTAGTTGTTGACGACGCGCGTGAGCGCCGAACGGAAGCCCGAGAGATGCGTGCCGCCCTCGATCGTGTTGATGTTGTTCGCGAAGGTGAAGATCGACTCGTCGTATTTCTCCGCGACGTACTGCATCGCGATTTCGACGCTGATCCCGTCCTTCTCGCCCTTCATCGCGATCACGTCGTCGTTGAGCACCGTGCGCCCCGCGTTGATCGCCTTCACGTAGCCGACGATGCCGTCCTCGTGGACGTAGGTCTCCCTTTTGCCCGTCGCCTCCTCCGCGAAGACGATCACGACGCCGGGGTTGAGGAACGAAAGCTCCTTGAAGCGCTTCGCGAGGATGTCCCACTGGAAGCCGCGGTACTGGAAAATCTCGTGGTCCGGGTAGAACGTCACCGTCGTGCCGGTCTCCGGCGTTTCGCCCACGACGTGCAGCGGCTCGGTGACATGCCCCTTGGCGAAGCGGATGCGGTGGACCTTGCCGCTGCGCCGCACCTCCACCTCCATCCACTCGGACAGCGCGTTCACGCAGGACACGCCGACGCCGTGCAGTCCGCCCGAGACCTTGTAGCCGCCGGCGCCGAACTTGCCGCCCGCGTGCAGCACGGTGAGCGCCACTTCGACCGCCGGCTTGTGCTCGATGGGGTGCATGTCGACCGGGATGCCGCGACCGTCGTCCCGGACCGTGCAGGAGCCGTCCGCGTTGAGCGAGATCTCCACGCGCGTGCAATAGCCGGCCATCGCCTCGTCGATCGAATTGTCCACGACCTCGTAGACGCAGTGGTGGTAGCCGCGCTCGACCGTGTCGCCGATGTACATCGCCGGGCGCTTGCGGACCGCCTCCATGCCCTCGAGAACCTGGATCTTGTCGGCTCCGTAACCTTCGGCGCCCTGTCGTGAATCGCCCATGAAAATGCCCTTTCGTCGGCGCCGGCAGAAGACCTTTCTCCCCCTTTGCGCTAATTTTTTTAATATAGCATTTCCGTCGCGCACACGCAAACAATATTATCCACGCCCACGCGCGAGCATGCGCGCGCGAGAGTGCGGCCATGGGCATGCGCCTCTGGCCGCAGTGCGAGCAAGCTCGCGCGGTCTTTATTCGCCGATGATCTTGATCAGGATCCGCTTCGGGCGCCGGCCGTCGAACTCGCCGTAGAAAATCTGCTCCCAGGGGCCGAAGTCCAGGCGTCCTTCCGTTACCGCCACCACCACCTCTCGACCCATGATCTGACGCTTCATGTGGGCGTCGGCATTGTCCTCGAAGCCGTTGTGCGCGTACTGGTTGTCCTGAATTCTTGGGGCGATGCAACGAAGTGAAATCGCTCCCGTGAGCTTTGGCGTTCCGAATTCACTCTTGATAACATAGTATCATCATAGTACTATATCGACATGCCAAGGAAAGTCAGAAATCTGATTGAAGAGTTGCTGCGCGCCGGATTCATGGATCGGGGCGGGAAAGGCAGTCATCGGAATTTCAGGCATGTCTCGGGCGTCCACATCACGCTCAGCGGAAAACCCGGTGATGATGCAAAGCCCTATCAGGAGAAGGCGTTGGCCTTGGCATTGAAGGAGATCGGAAAATGAAAACCAGCGATCAATATCTGAAAATCGTCGAATGGTCCGAGGAAGACAAGTGCTATGTCGGCACCTGTCCCGGGCTCATGCTGGGCGGCGTTCATGGCAAGAATGAAGCCAAGGTTTATCAAGAGCTTTGCAAAGTCGTCGAGGAATGGATCCAGAACTATCAAAAAGACGGCGATCCGCTTCCGGCGGCGACGAGCGGGCGTGAGTTTTCGGGCAAGTTCGTGGTCCGTGTCGGGAAAGATCTCCATCGAACCCTCTATCTCGAATCCCTGCGCATCGGTGAAAGCCTCAATTCATACTGTGTGGATGTTTTAAGCAAGGGAATTGGGCCAGAAAAGAGCAAAGACGGGGCTCGGAACGGAAGGGTGCGAGCCAAGTGAGTTGAATCACGCAGGGTAGGGTTCAGGATTCAGGATTTCGGAGACGCCTCACTTCCGCGATGATTCGTGGGAGATTCTCGGGGGCGTTGCGTCCGCCGAGCGCCGACACGGCGCAGCCGTTGACCGCCATGTCGGGCGAGTCGGTCTCGAACAGCAGCCGGTCCTCCGGAACGATCCTCGCCAGCTCGCGGACGCGCGTCGCCCGGGGGTTCAGGACGGCGGGGCCGAGGCTGACGCAGGCGCCGAGCCGTTCGTACTCGCGCCAGATCTCGGGAGAGCACGAGGCGGCGTGGAGCAGGATGCTCGGCAGCGACTTCGCGACGGGGCGCAGCGCAGCGGCCATCTCGCCATGCGCCCGGACGCAGTGAAGGACCACGCCTCGATTCCCGCGCGCGGCCAGCGCGAGCTGGGCGGCGAACGCCCGCATCTGCGCCTGGAGATCCGGCCGCAGGGCGTCCAGCCCGATCTCGCCGACGCCGAGGCCGGGATGGGCCGCGAGCAGCGCCTCCAGCCGCTCCAGCCAGTCCTCCGGGACGGCGGGGTCCGCACTGTGCCACGGATGGAGCCCGCAGGAAGGCTCGACGCCGGGCTCTGACGACGCAATCGCGATGACGCGATCCCAGTCCGCCGGCGACGTGCCGCAACAGCCGAACCGAACGACGCCCGCCGCGCGGGCCCGCGCCATCACCTCCGGCAGCATCGCCTCCGGGAAGGACTGGAGGTGGACATGGGCATCGTGGTAGGGTTTCATGGTTGGGCCGTTCACACTCAATCTTCTACACTTCATCCATTTACACTTAGTCTTTTACACTTAGTCCCACTCTTAATCCCACACTTATTCGGTTACACTTACTCCTACTCTTAGTCCTTGTTTTTGACATGATTGACACGATTGAACTCCACTCCTCGATCATGTCAATCCTGTAATCTCAGACTT
>JAAZAI010000291.1 GCA_012514445.1 Lentisphaerota bacterium | reverse complement strand
CTTCGCTGCGGCGTGCTCGGAGAGCCCGCCCTACCTCGTAGACTCCCCGTTTGGCGGTGATTTCGGGGTAGGGCGCGATCTCCGAGCGCGCCGTTTCCCTGGTCCCCGGCCATATTGCGAATTGCTGAAGTCGTTGAGCATGCGAGAAAAAGAAAAGCCATGCAAGTTGCTTTCTTGCATGATTTAAAGGCTGGTGAGACGTCCGGGGCTCGAACCCGGGACCCTGTGATTAAAAGTCACATGCTCTACCTGCTGAGCTAACGTCTCGTGAAAATCGGCTTCGGCTCGCCTCGGACAAGAGGTCCGGGCGTTTCCGAAACGTCCCAGTAATTAACCATTTAAAGCGCGCAGAGTCAATCCGATAATGTGGAAACGCGGCTTGAAGCGCGGCGGCGGGTCTGATAAAATGTGAATCGTTTTCATCGTCGTGTTCAAACCTCACACGGAAAGGATGCTCCATGTCGTCTTCATCTCGTCCCGACTTCGCCAAGCTTGCCGCCGCCAAGCGCGCCTTCGCCTCCTTCGATTCGGATCTCGTCGGCCCCGTCCCGACCATCGCCATCACCCCCGTCGCGGACGGCCGCCCCGGCGCGTTCGAGGACAACGCCGAAAAGACCTGGCGCATGGCCGAGAAGGTCTACGACCTCGTCACCGAAAACGTCTGCCTGCCCGACGGCCGGCCCGTGCGCGTCGTCGTCGCGCCCGAGATCGTCTACGGCGCCCGCTCCGGCGCCATCGCCCAAGCCGCCTTCGCCAAGGAATGCGTCGTCGCCAACATCTGGGTCGCCCGCTCCTGGTGCTACAGCGACGAACTCATGTCCGTCTGCCAGGGTCTCGGCTCCTCCGAATGGCAGCAGGCCGCGTGGGGCCTCAACCAGACCGACCGCCCCGGCGCCGTGTGGCTCAAGGCGTTCTGCGCCGCGATGGACGAGAAGAAGCGCCCCATCTTCTCGATCTACAGCCCCGACCTCGAGGATGAGAACCAGCCCCTCAACGCATTCGTCTCCGAGCGCCTGCTGCGCTTCGCCCGCTGCGCCGCCGCCGTCGGCTGGATCCGCGGCAAGAACTATCTCGGCATCGGCGGCGTTTCGATGGGCATCATCGGCTCCGACCTGCGCCGCAACCAGCTCCTCCAGACCTTCGGCATGGGCTCGGCGTCGTTCGACATGTCCGGCCTCGATACGCGCATCAACGCCGGCTTCTACGACGAGGCCGAAGTCGAGAAGGCGTTCCAGTGGATGAAGGCGTCGTTCAAGTTCGACTACGGCAAAGGCAAGCGCCCGCTCCCGCCGGACGAGCTGCTGCGCCAGTGCTGCCGTCTCGCCGTCATGGTCAAGGACCTGATGCGCGGCAATCCGGCGCTCGCCAAGCGCAACGTCGAGTGGGCCCAGGGCTACAACGCCGCCGGCGCCGGCACCCAGGGCCAGCGCCAGTGGACTGACGGCCACCCCAACTTCGACGTGGCAGAGTCCCTGCTCAACTCGATGTTCGACTGGAACGGATACCGCCCCGCCATGCCCGTCGCCACCGAGAACGACTCCAAGAACGGCGTCGGCATGATCGTCGCCAACGCCCTCTCCGGCGGCATGTCCCAGCTCTTCGCCGACATCCGCACGAACTGGACGCCCGCCAGCATCAAGAAGGCCAGCGGCAAAAACGTCGAGAAGATCTGCCCGCGCGGCATCATCGACAAGCGCAACTCCGGCGCCGGCGCCCTCGAGTACGGCATCGACCTCTACAAGATCTGCGGCCTCCCCCGCTCCACGCCCGTTCAGCAGGTCGTCGCCAAGTACCGCGCCAACCCCAAGCTGCAGCAGAAGGCCATCGCCGCCATGATGAAGGCCACGCGCTACATGGCCGCCGCCCTCACCTACTTCCCCGGCGACGGCCTCTCCAGCCACTACCGCTCGCCCGGCGGCCTGCCCATGACGGCCTACCGCTACAACATGGTCGGCGACCAGTTCACCTGCTCCGTCGTCGAAGGCGAGACCGTCGAGCTGCCGGAAGACGTCGCGAACCTCATCTCGAAGCTCACCGACGCGACGTGGCCCGAGACGTACTGGACGCCCTACGGCATGACGTCCTTCGAGTACATGGACAAGATCGGCCCCAACCACGACGCCAACAGCCTCGGCCTCATCGGCGCCGACCTGCTTACGTTCAACGCCATGCTCCGCATCCCGGTCGACATGCACAACGTCCCCGCGGACCAGGTGTTCCGGCCCACGATGTGGAATCGCTTCGGCGGCGACGACTTCCGCGCCTGCGAATACCTGGGGCCGGTCTACGGCTAGCGTTGGAGCGTAGAGCGTAGTGAGGAGTGAGGAGTTCAGGCTGGGGGCACCCCAGACCCCGTTCTTGCTTCCTTGCTACGCTTTCGGTGTCTTCCGTGGATAAACCCCGCTCGACGAACCGCCACAAAATCCACCTCTTGCCCCGTCGCCTTCGCAGGTCAAACCGGGGTCTGGGGCGGAGCCCCGGCGGAAACTCCTCACCACGCCCTACGCACTCCTCACTAACCCCATGAAAGTCCTCGTCGTCAAGCTCAGCTCGCTGGGCGATGCCCTCCACGCGCTGCCGGCCGTGGCGGAGCTCAAGACGCAGCTCGGCGCGGAGGTCCACTGGGCCGTCCAGCCCGCCTTCGCGCCGCTCGTGCGCCGCTTCGCCTGCGTCGACGAGGTGATCGAGGTCCCGCGCCCTTCCGACCTGCGCGGCTTCCTGCGCGCCCTGCGCCGGATCCGCGCGCGCCGCTACGACCTCGTCGCGGATCTGCAGGGGCTGATGAAAAGCGCCCTCGTCGCGCGCGCCGCGCAGGCGCCGCGGCGCATCGGCCCCTCCTTCGCGCGCGAAGGTTCGCGCCTGCTCTTCCACGAGCTCGCAGGCCCCCGCGACAAGGGACGCCACGCCATCGAGGAATGCCTCGACCTCGTGCGCCACCTGGGCCTCGTCCTGCCGGCGGAGCCGCGCTTCCCGCTCGACGTCCCCGCCATCGACCTCGACGCGCTCGCGCCGCTCCCCGGCGACGGGCCGCGCATCGCCGTGGCCCCCGCCTCGCGCTGGGAAAGCAAGAACTGGCCCGAAGACCATTTCGCCGCGTTCGTCAGGCGCGCCGTCTCGCGCCACGCCGCGCGCGTCTACCTCGTCGGCGGCGGCGGCGACGCGCCGCTCGCCGAACGCATCGCCGCCGCGGCCGGCGCGCCGGCCGCGAACCTCTGCGGACGCCTCTCCCTGGCGGAGTCGCTCGGCGCGCTCGCGCGTTGCGAGACGCTGCTCACCAACGACTCCGGCCCCATGCACATGGCGGTCGCGCTCGGGGTCAGATGCGTCGCCCTCTTCGGCCCCACGCTGCCCGGCCGCACGGGCCCCTACGGCGCCAGGCACGTCGTGCTGCGCGTGGAGGGGTGCCCACCCTGCCACCGGCGGATCTGTCCGAAAGGCACGAAGGCGTGCCTGCACGCCATCACCCCGGCCATGGCCGAAGCCGCCGTCTTCGGCGGCTGACGGACGGGTTAGCCGCGCAGTCGCCTACGGCAGAGGCCAATGTCCGAAGAGCAAGTCGTCGCGGCGCGGGCCGCGCGTCTTGAGTTCGGCATCGGGCGTCCAGCCCGCAGGCAGCAGCAGCGCCGTCGAAAGGATCGTCGAGGCCATCGTCTCGTGCACCGTGAACTCGCACTGCCCCGTGTTGACGTGCGGATGGATCGACCAGCGGCGGTAGAACGGCACCTCGCGGTTGGCCTGCTTCTGGAAAGACACGACGCCCCCCTCAGCGTCCTTGCAATCCCACACGAGTTCGCGGCCGCGGTGGTGCATGGCGGGCGCTCCGGTGATCCCGTAGAGCGTGATCCCGGGCACGGGATCCATGATGCCGTCGTTCTCGCTGTTGGCATGCTGGATGTCGATCGGATACACGAAGCCGATCCCGGTCGTCCACGACATGCCGAGCGGGTTCGCCCCGAGCATGAAGTCGAGGTTGTTCGCGATCGCGTCGCGGTAGCGGGCGTCGCCCGAGAGCTTCCAGGCGATGGAGAGACACCGGTTGAAGTTGACGACGTTGAGCGCGCCCCAGCCGGCCCAGTAGTCCTGCTTGCGCGGCCAGGTGTGGCGATAGGGCATCTCGGCGAGCTGCGCGACGAGCAGTTCCGCCTCGCGAAGGTAGAAGGCGCGCCAGTGCGCCACGACGTCCGCCGGCATCCCGCCTCCCGCGTCGAGGGCGAGTTCGGCATAGATCCAGGGCGAGAAGTCGCGATGCGAAAAACGCCAGGCCATCGGCGGCTGCGCCTGGGCCGCGATCTCCCCGATCCCGGCGAGATAGGCCGCGTCGCCGGTGAGCCGGTGCATCTGCGCGGCCGCGTGGACGCGATACGGCCGCGTATGCGATTCCTCCTCCGTCCAAGTCACGACGTAGGCGTCCCCGCTGCCGCGGTTGCGCCGGGCCGGGATTTCGACGGTACCGAGGGCGTTGGCGGGATCGACGCCGTAGGTCCACGCGCGGCGAGCGCTCTCGGCGTACAGCGCGGAGGCCTTGGCGTCGAAGGGCTTCACGAGGCGCGCGTACTGGGCGGCGGCGGCGGCGTAGATCAGCGAGGACCAGCGGGTGCGCCGCTAGAAGGCGTAGGGGTGCTTCGGATCCTCGTAGGAAGGATGCGTGTTGGTCTCGATGAACCCGGAGACGCCCCCCTTCGCGTCCTGGCTGCGGCGCCAGCACTCGAGGCCCCAGCGCACCTCGTCCAGCACGTCGGGCACGCCGTTGCCGGACTCGGGAATGCGAAGTTGCGCGTCGGTGAACGCCGCCGGATTGAACTCGAAGGCGTTGAGCAGATCGAAGACCGCGCTGTAATGCGCCTGGTTGCGATCCCAGTCCGCCGCGTCGTACCAGCCCCCGACGACGTCGCGCGTGACGCGCTCGCGGTCGGTCGTGGCGCCGTAGACATCGAAGATGGCGTACCCCTTCGGCGCCTCCGCATGCGGTGGGAAGGCGATGTGCGCCGACTCGTAGATCGTGTCGTGCATGGAGGACTTGGGCCGCGTCCAGGCGGTGTGCGCCGCGTCGAGCGCCGTCGCGGCGCGCTGGTGGAAGAGGCCGCGCGCGGCGGTGTAGAAGGCCTCGCCGTAAGCGTCCGGCGCGTGGCGGAAGGGCCAGGAGCGGCCGACGCCGGGAACCGTGATGAAGAACGCGCCGGTCGCCTGCAGCCCGCTCAAGTCGAGCTCGTAGACATGCTCGCCATACATCGACGGCCGCTTTCCCGGATCGGGTTCCTTGTCCGTCGGCGCGAACTTGGGATCGCGCTCGCGCAGCGTCACGGGACCATCGAAAACCGTCTTGCCGGTCGCGACGTCGACGACGGCGAACGTCTTCGCCTGCGGGAAGTCGAGCGGCCCGAACTCATAGCCGAACGCGCCGAGATAGGCGAACTTGGCGCCTGCGCCGGAAAGGTAGCCGGCTTGGTTGACCTTGATGGCGCGCGAGACGAGGCTCGTCTCGTCGTAGACGAACGAAACCGCGCCACGCCCCTTGACCAGGATTTTGTAGCGGCGTCCCTGCTCAAGCGGCTCGGGCAGCTCCAGCAGGCAGTAGTGCGCGTAGTCGACGAGGTGCGCTCCGGGAATGCGCGCGCCGCCCAGCGAGACCAGCGTGCGCGTGACGCGGACGGGCGCCTGCGGCGCGGCGTCGCGCGCATCGCCGTCGCCGGCGATGCGGAAGGACGCCGCATCGTCGAGCGCCAGCTCGCCAACCTCCCGGCGCGCCTGCGCCAGGTATTTCGCGTGGATCTGTTCCGGGAGGCGGTAGAGCGCCCAGTTGGGGCGCCCGGCCTTCTCGCTCGCCTCGAAGCCCGTCACCGCCTTGACCAGCTCGCCGCCCGACAGCGCGTCCATGCGCGCGACGACCTCGGGCACGTCGTAGACGGCGACGATCAGCCGCCGGTTGTCGATCGGGAGCAACTGCTTCACCTGCCCCTCGTATTTCGGAAGCTGGATCGGGCAGACGCCTTCCAAGGCCTTCGGCACGCCGGCGTAGGCGAGGTCCGTCCGGACGGCCAAGGGCTTCGCCGTCGCGGACGATGCCGACAGCACCACGGCCGCGAGGGTTATAATCACACGGTGTGAACCGGTGGACAGGCAGGTTGTTTTCATGGTTGGTTCTCCTGGGGCAGCGTACCGGGAAGCGGTGCGGGATAGGATCGGCGCGGGCGGGCGTCGGAAGGATCGATCCGGACGAATCGGACATCCGCGACCGTGGCCGTGGAAGGCGCGCCGGGCTTGCGCCGGGGCCACGGCACGAGCCACAGGACCGCGGCGGAAGCGTCCGATGGCGTGGGGGGCGCATGGGCCGCCAAGCGCTCCCGGAACACCCCCGTCGCGCCGACGCAGGCAAAGTCCTCGAAGGGGATCACGAACGAGTGCCATTCGCCGGGCCGGACGAACCGGCGCGCGTGGAACAGTCCCACGTCCAGCCCCTCCACCGTGCCGACGACGCGGTGCGAGAAGTTGAGATCGTAGCCCCTGACTTTGGCGTCGCGCCGCCACTCCTCGGGCGGACGCAAACGATCCCACGGGAACGGTTCGCCGACGGGCGCGGCGAACAGGCCGATGTCGATGGGCTGTCCGGCGTCGCTCGCGAGCTGCGCGGACGCCACGTCGGTCGCGACCCGCACCGTGATCGCGAGCGCGTCCGCTCCGCTCGTCGGTTCCGTCCGCAGGCCCGCCCAGCGGATCTCCTCGTTCCACCCCGCGGTGGCTGACAAGGCGTCGGATCCCGGGGCGGGGCCTTCGGCGGCGGCGATCGCGGGGGGCGGGTAGCGGCAGGCCGCGGGATCGAGCCACGAGGCCTTGAAGTCCGCCGCCTGCGAGTCGGCGAGCAGCATCGAGAAGGCGCTGTCGAGGGCGGCCGGAACGTTTCGCACGGGCTTCAGCGCGGCGGGCTCGAACGTCGGAAAGGGCCGTCCCCGGCCTGTGGCGACGAGTTTCGCGGACTGGATCCGCAGCGTGCCCGAGGAGCCGGGCGACACATAGAGCATCGTCGGCTCCTGCGCCCAGCGGTTGTAGGACATGACCCTCGCCGACCGGCCGTACCCGGCGCGGCGGTAGTTGCGCCGCAGACCCTCGTGGAGGTCGAACCGGACATCGATCCAGTCGCCGACCGGGATGCGCTGGGTCGCGGTAAACACGTCGCTGTCCCCGAAATAGGCCGTGGGTCCGCCGATCCCGAGGAGAAACTCTCCCGACTCGACGCGCAGGCGCAGGATGATCGCGTCGCTCTCCGGCGGAAAGTAGTCGGATGTCAGGGAATGCAGGGAGATGGGGGCGCCGTACCACGGGAACGTCGGGCTGACGTGGAGCAGCAGATGCCGTTGGCCGTCGGCGCCCTCCACGATCGCCCGCCGGGAGAAATCGCCCGCCGACGCCTTCACTTCGGGCGACCACCGCCAGTACGAGTAGGGCTGCAGTTCGGCCACGGGCTGTTGGCGGTAGTCGACGATCACGGCGAGCTCGCGGTCGGCGGGGGCCGGTGCGTCGGCACCTGCCGTCGACGGCGCCGGGCCTGCCAGCAAGAGGCCGGTCACCAGGGCGAACGTGCCGCGCAAGGTCGAAGGGATCGGGTCATTCGTGTCGGATGGAGGCATGGCGTTGTGGTCCTCGGGTTGGGCGGATTAGGCGAACGTGGAGATCGGCACGGCACGAGGTGCGGGACGCCCGCCGCCGCGCAGGGAGGCTGCACGAAGAGAAGGTTGCCTGTACAAGGGACGTACTCTACCAAACAGATTCAGTCCGCGACAATCTAGTTTTTGAGAAACTAGTATCACATATGCTATCGTTGGGTCTGGACGGCCGCATCTGCTGATAGTATCTT
>JAAZAI010000290.1 GCA_012514445.1 Lentisphaerota bacterium | reverse complement strand
TCACACTCTGATGAACACCCAGGCAAAACTCCTCGCGGCCTACGCGCTTGCAACGCAGAAGCAGTTTGAACAAGCTTCGGCAGTTCTCGGGCCATTGCTCCCGACCGCACAGCCCGTCGAGCGCGATTTGCGCGCCCGCATCCTGTTCGCCCTCGGCGATGAAGCGGGTGCCGAGGCGCTCTGGAACGACCTTCTTGTCGCAGACCCGTCGAACAGACGCGCACAGGCCGCGATTGGCTATCTCCGCCGTGTTCAGCGACGCCGTCGGCTTTTTCGACCGGTTAAAACGCCGCATTCTGGATTCAACGTCAAACAGCAGTTTTCTGCAAATTTCTTTGGCGACACATCCGATCGGCTGGCGTTTTTTTCTGGAAGGATGTCAAGAAGACCTTCGGCAAGGAACACTTCACTCTTCGGCGAACCCAGCTCGCCTCGCTGCGTCAACGAGCTTGGCGGCTCCTGCGCAACGCTGGGCTCTGGATGAAGCGACATCGCCCAAGAAGACACCAAGTTCACTCTCAAGTGGCGATTCCGGTGGCCAAGTCTCCCGAAAACGATCCCTCTGGGAACCGTGAACCCGAGCCCTCGGCAGTCCAGACCGAAGAAGAACGCTTCCCGGAAGTTGTCCAAGGGGGCAATGACCTGCATCAGAGCGCCCACACTGAAAACCCCATCGAGCAAGGTTCCTCCAACGAAAACGCGATGGGGACGAAACGCGATGATGCCTGACAAATCGCTCATTCTTGTCTGGCAGGTCGCCTCGCTTGAAGCACGTCGCGCCTGCGCTCCGTCCATCGGTCCTAGGCATTTCTGGCTTGGCCTACTGAAGGTCTGCGACGAAAGTTTCACCTTCAATCTGGACAAAATGGAGATCGATGAAGAAGAACGTGAATCCGTTCTGAGCACGGGACGGCAAGTTCGGAAGTATCTCGAAATGGAATCTGAAAGCATGACCGAGGTTCGGCACAAACTCCGGTCGGAGCTTGGCATCAATCCAGGCCAACAGATTCTGCCCGCGTCAAAGAAAAGCATGCATCGATCAGAAACGATGCGGCTTGCCTTTGGGAAGGCCCAGGAGATAGCCGCGGAACAAAAAACCCAGTGCCTCACGGCCTTCCACCTTGTCGTCGCCCTCTTCGAACTCGATCTGCTCGACATCAAGGACTGCAGATGACAGGTATCCATACAGACCCGTGGCAGGGAGCGGACTGTCGAGCGGAACGCTCTATCGCCTGCTTGGCCGCGAGGATTGAAGAATGCCAGATGAATTGATTATTCGCGTAGAAGAGGCTAATTTTATAGGCCTCTGTGACAAACAAAGTCAATTGACACCCGCTTTTTGTTGACAGAATCTGTCGTAGTGGCTATATTATTTAACCGTTTCAGCCAACAGCATCAAGCCGGAGGTTAAACATGAGTCTGCACAACTTCTTTGCGAGTCATCCCGTGTTCAGCACGGAACAACTCGGCGCCCAGAAACACGACAAGAGCCACTGGACGCGAAAGGGCTTGCTTGCCCACCACCGCAAGCAGGGCAACATCCTCCAGGTTCGCCGGGGGCTCTATGCGGTTGTTTCGCATGGAAGCGATCCGGAACGATTTCCTGTCGACCCCTATCTCATCGCGGCAAAGTCCGCCGACGACGCGGTGCTTGCCTACCACACCGCTCTGGAGGTTCATGGGAAGGCTCATTCCGTGTTCGAACGGTTCTTTTTCCAAAGCAACAAGCCGCTTCGACCATCGGCATTTCGAACCTACCGCTTCCAGTGCGTGCTCTTCCCCAAGGCGCTTCGGGAGAAGGGACAGCAGCAGTTCGCCACGAAGATCGTCGAGAGGGCCGGCGTCGACATTCGCGTCGCAACGTTGGAGAGAACGCTGGTGGACGTGCTGGACCGGCCTGAACTCGGCGGCGGATGGGAAGAGGCATGGCGGAGCCTCGAAACCGTCGAGTACTTCGACCTGGACCTGGTCGTCGAGTACGTCAAACTCTTGGGCAACCGCACGACGGCGGCAAAAGTCGGCTACTACCTTCAGGGGCATGCCCAAGCGCTGATGGTTGATGATCGACACCTTGACCCATTGCGTCAGTTGCGACCTGGGCAGCCCCACTACCTGGAACGCGGCAAGCCCGGTAAACTGGTGGGCGACTGGAACCTCGTTGTGCCCCCGTTTTTGTATGGAAAGACCTGGGAGGAGACTTGATGAAAGTGTCCAATGTCATTGGACAGAGGATGGGATTGGACATCAGTTGGCCCCCAACTTGCCGCACTGGTCGTGGAAGAACGCGCTCGACCCAAAAGCAGCCTCAAGGCGCGTGAAGATCCCTTCCCTCGCCTTCTCGACGGCAATTTCAGTCAAGGTCTGCATAGGCAAGATACTGTCATATTCTGACAGTTTCTTGCAAGCTCATTTTTGTAATCGGTCGCCGGGATTGACATCGGAACGTCCCGCAAGCGAACCGGGATTCACCAGTGAGTAATGAGTGGAGAGCAGTGAGTCGTTGTGGCTGGGGACACCCCAGACCCCGTTGAACCTGATTGAACCGGGGCCTGGGGCAGAGCCCCAGCGGAAACCACTCACTTCTTACCTCTCTCTTGCTGGTATACCGAGCGTTCAGAAGATCGAATCGCCGTCGCCGTCCGGATCCCAGACGGGCGCGGCCTCGCGGCGGCCGATGACGAGCTTGACGGTGCGCCCGTCTTCCTGCAGCTCCAGATTCCAGGTGTAGTCCGTGAGCTTGTCGAGGAAGGCGCGGTCGTGGCTGACGAGGATCATCGCGCAGGGGCAGTCCGAGAGCGCCTCCTCGAGGCACTCGATGCTCGGCAGGTCCATGTGGTTCGTCGGCTCGTCCATCACGATCAGATGCGGACCGCGGTTGACGCCGAGCGCGAGCAGGAGCTTGCGGATCTCGCCGGGACTGGGCTGCTCGCTCTCGAGCAGGCGCCCGGGGCGCGAGCCGAGGCGGCTCACGCTCGTCATCACGAAGCCGAGGCGGTCCTTGGGCAGCGAGCGCGCCTCCTCCAGGATGCCCTTCGCCTCCTCCACCGTGATCTCCTGCGGCACGCTGATGAGGCGCTCCGGGGCGACGTTGACGTTGGCCAGCAGCCGCTTGAGCAGCGTGCTCTTGCCCAGGCCGTTCGCGCCGGTGAGGGCGATGCGGTCGGTGGGCGAGACGTAGAGCTCGGGGTACACGAGGCGGCGGCCGTCGCCGAGCGGAAGATCGCCGGCCGGGACGGACAGCACCGAATTGCGCGTCGAGCACCCGCTGCCCTCCAGCCAGAAGCCCATCTCGTACTCCTTGCGGATCGAAATGCCGGCGCGGGTCGCCTCGATCTCCTTCGCCTTCTTGTTCAGTCCGGCGCTCTGCTTCGAAGCCCAGGCGTCCTTGCCGGTCATCTTCGCGAGCTGGCGCTTGGCCTTGCCGTCGTGGTCGTTCTTGTTGGGCTTGATGTGCTTGGCGGACTTGCTGAGAGCGGCCTTGTGGTCCGCCTGCTCGCGCTTCGCCTGCGCGGCCTTCATCAGGCGCCGCGAGGCGTCCTTCGCGTGGTCGTCCATCTTGCGCGCCGACGCCTGCTCGAGGCGGTCCTGCTCCATGCCGGCGGTGACGCCGCCGGGGCGGACGACGGCCTTGGGGGGATGGACGAAGAGGCACTGGGAGCAGAGCGCGTCGAGCAGTTCGCGGTCGTGGCTGACGAGCAGCCCGACGCCGTTGAAGCGCTTGAGCGCGTCGATGAGCATCGCGCGGGCGGCGGCGTCGATGTGGTTCGTCGGCTCGTCGAGCGCCAGCACTTCGGGATCCGACCAGAGCACGACGGCGATCTGCAGGCGCTTGCGCTCGCCGTGGCTGAGCGTGTTCCAGCGCGTGTGCCAGTCGTCTCGGATGCCGAGGCGCACGCGCAACTCGATCGCCTCGGGATCCTTCGCGGCGACGAAGTCGTCGAGACCCTCGGGCGGGTCGTCGGTGCGCTGCACGGCGTAGAGCCCGGTGGAGAGGTGGTGGATGGTGCCGCTCGACGGCTCGAGGCCGCCGGTGGCCAGCCGCAGAAACGTCGTCTTGCCCGCGCCGTTGGGCCCGACGATGCCGGTCCAGCCGCGCGAAAAATGGGCGTCCACATCCGACAAAAGCGCCTTCGTCATCCCGGGAAACTGGAACGACACATGCTCGAATCTCAAAAATCTTGCCATGACTAACTTCCTCCTCCGCGACGCACACTCCGGCGCCGCGTCAAGAAGGGAGGAAGTGTATCATTTTCGGCCCGTCGAAAACAACAGGATTACGTCATCGCGCCACCTCGCCACCGTGCGCAACGCGTCTACGAGACGATGTCGATGACGTTCGCCCATGCGACGTCCGGATCTTCGGAGAACAGGCGGATCTTCTCCTCGAGCTGGTTCCACAGGCCTTCGCAGTCCAGCATCTCGTAGCTATGGCCCCAGAAGTAGAAGAACGCATTGCCGTTTGCTTTGGCGGCCTCGAACTTGTCCCAGAAGTTGCCGTCCTGGAAATGGGCGTTGCTCTTGAGGAGGAGCGGATGGACGTAGCGCTGCGGATCGAGGGTCTGCTCGCAGGTGCGCCCGTAGGCGAAACCCGCTTCCTGAAGCCCGAGGACGGAGCGATCGTCGTACCGGCCGCACGGCCAGGCGAAGCCGCGGCAGACCTTCTGAAACTCGTCTTCGAGAAACTTGCGGGCGTCGACGGCCCCCTTCATGAACCGGTCAAAGGGCATGTCGGGCCCGACCGTCTCGTGGCTCATGCAGTGCGAGGCGACTTCGAATCCGTCGTAGACTTCGTGCAGGCGATCCAGGCCGACGCGACCGCCTTGGAATCCCTTGTGGGTCCACACCCCGCGGCTAGGCTGGGATTGCCAGCCTGGGAGAACGGTCTTCGCGTTGTCCTTGATCAATTGCGGGCAGAGGTTGAAGGTGGCCTTCGCTTCATATTTACGGAAAATCTCGGCGAGGCGGATGTCAGTGGCGGGACCGTCGTCCCAGCACATGGCGACGTGGATCATGGCGTGTTCCTTGACGTTGGACTCGCGCCCGGCTCGAGGGTCGCCTGGCCGCCCATGTACTTGCGGAGCACCTCGGGGATGGCCACGCCGCCGTAGGGGAGCTGGAACTGCTCCACGATGGCCGGCATCAGGCGGCTGGTCGCCAGCCCGGAGCCGTTGAGCGTGTGGACGAATTCGAGCTTCTGCGTCTCGGCGCGGCGGAAGCGGATGTTGCCGCGGCGGGCCTGATAGTCCATGGCGTTGGAGACGGACGAGCACTCCTTGTACTCGTTCATGCTCGGGAGCCACAGCTCGATGTCGTACGTCGTGGCCATGGAGGCGGAGCAGTCGCCGGCGGCGAGCTTGCTGAGGCGGTAGTGGAGCCCGAGCCCCTCGACGAGCTTGCACGCCTTGCGGATCAGCTCCTGGAGCATCGCCTCGCTCTCCTCGGGGCGGGTGTAGGCGAACATCTCGATCTTGTTGAACTGGTGGCCGCGGATCATGCCGCGCTCGCTCGCGCGGTACGCGCCCGCCTCGCGGCGGTAGCACGGCGTGTAGGCGAAGAGGCGACGCGGCAGCATCGCCTCGTCGAGGATCTCGCCGCGGTGGAGGTTCACGAGCGCCGTCTCGGCCGTCGGAAGCAGGAAGTGGAAGCCCTCCTCGGTCAGGCGGTAGACGTCCTCCTCGAATTTGGGGAACTGCCCCGCGGCCATGCCGCACTCGTAGTTGAGCAGATGGGGCGGCAGCATGAAGGTGTAGCCGTCCTTGAGATGCTCCTCGACGAAGTAGTTGAGCAGCGCCCATTCGAGGCGCGCGCCATCGCCCTGGTAGAGCCAGAAGCCGTTGCCGCCCATCTTCACGCCGCGCTCGTAGTCGATGAGGCCGAGGGCAGTGCAGAGGTCGACATGGTTCTTCGGCGGGAAGCCCGCGAACGACGGCTTCTCGCCGAAGACGGAGACGACGGCGTTCATCTCCTTGCCGCCGGGCACGACGCCGGGCGCCGGGAGGTTCGGCAGGCTCAGCAGAAGGGTGTTCTGGTTGCACTCGATTTCGGCGAGCTGCGCGTCGAGCGCCGCGATCTCGTCCCCGAGCTTGCGCATCGAGGCCTGGATCTCGGCCGTGTCCTCGCCCGCCTTGCGGAGCTGTCCGATCTGCTTGGAGACCGTGTTGCGGCGCCCCTTGAGCTCCTCGGAGACCGTGAGGATCTCGCGGCGGCGGGCGTCGAATTCGAGGACCTTGTCCACGAGCGCCGGGTCGGCGTCGCGGTCGCGGAGGCCCTGGCGGACCTCCTCGGTCTTTTCGCGGATGCGCTTGATGTCTAGCATGGCTGAAACCCGTTGTTTGGTTGGGCGGCGCGGGGCGCCGCGAGATCACACGCCCGAGAAGGAGCTGAAGCCGCCGTCGACCGGGATGACCGTCCCCGTCACGAACGCGGCGCCCTCTTCGTTGACGAGCCACAGCAGCGCGCCGAGCAAATCCTCGGGCACGCCGAAGCGACCCATCGGGGTGTGCGTGAGGATCGTGTTGCCGCGGGCGGTCCAGGAGCCGTCGGCCTGCGTGAGCAGTCCGCGGTTCTGGTCGGTGAGGAAGAAGCCGGGGGCGATGGCGTTGACGCGGATGCCGACCTTGGACATGTGGACGGCGAGCCACTGCGTGAAGTTGCTGACGGCGGCCTTGGCGGCGCTGTACGCCGGGATCTTCGTGAGCGGCGTGAAGGCGTTCATCGACGAGATGTTGACGATGGCGCCGGCGCCGTGCTCGGCCATCGCGCGGGCGAAGACCTGCGTGGGCAGCAGCGTGCCGATGAAGTTCAGGTTGAAGACGAACTGCACGCCCTGGGGATCGAGGTCGAAGAACGTCGTGACGCCGGGCTGCGCGGCCTGCAGGTCCTCGGGGAAGAGGAACTCCTTGGAAGTCGTCCCCTTGGGATTGTTGCCGCCGGCGCCGTTGATCAGGATGTCCACGGGGCCGAACTCGGCCCGGACCGCCTGCTCGGCCGCCTCCAGGCTGGAGCGCTCGAGCACGTTGCAGGCGAAGCCCTTCGCGATGCCGCCGTCGGCCGCGATCTCGTCCGCGACACGCTGCGCCGCTTCGAGCTTGAGGTCGAGCACGGCGACCTTGGCGCCGCAGGCCGCAAGCGCCTTCGCCATGCAGCCGCAGAGGATGCCGCCGCCGCCCGTCACCGCCGCAACCTTGCCGTCGAGATTCGTCTTGAATGGAAGTTTCATCACAGGTTCCTGTCTCTTTTCTCTTGTTGACATGGGAGCGAAAACGCCCCAAAATCGATCATTTCACCGGAATCAGCAGCTTCTGGCCCACGCGGATCAGAGAGGCGTCCCGGATGTTGTTCTCCTGCATGACGTCCTCCATCGACACGCCGTATTCACGGGCGATCACGGAAAGCGTCTGGCCGGCGGCGACTTCATGCTCGTAGAACTTGCCCGAGCCGCTCGACCGGGAGGGTCCGGAGGTGCGGCGCCCGGCGGCGACGGCCGAAACGGCGGCCTTGACGCGCGCGTCGACATCGGCCAGCAGGGCGCGGTTGTTCTCCTCGAGCAGCTTGCCGAAGGAGGCGGGGATGGCCTTGAGCGCGGCGCTCTGCTCGTCCACGTCGCGCCGGAGCGCCGCGATCTCCGCGCGGAGCGCCGCGACGTCGGCGGCCCGCGCAGTCCCCTGCTGCGCCGAGGCGTCCGCCTTTTGCGCCACGCTGTTGATCGACGTGCCCACGCCGTCGAGTTCGGCTTCGAGGCGGCGGACCATGTTCTCGAGTTCGGCCATCCGCGCTTCGCGCCGGGTCTCCTCGATCTGGCGCGTGGAGGGCTGGCGGACGTCCGGCTGGCGGCGCGGGACGCCGAGCACCGTGCGCCCCTCCTCGTCGGTGGTCACGCATCCGGCCGACGCAAGCGCGAGCAACGCGAAGATCGCGGCATGGAGATGGGTTTTCATGCGTTCACCCGTTCTTCGCCTTCTTCTGGGCGGCGTAGATGTTCTCGATGTGCTTGCCGATGTCGCGGTAGGTGACGTCGACCTTGTACACTTCCTTGAAGTGCTTCGCGGCATCGTCCAGCTTGCCCTCCTCGAGCGTGATTTCGCCGAGCAGGTAGAGGATCTCGAGCTTCTCGTTGGTCATGCCGGGAATGAACTCGAGCCCCTGTTCGAGCTGCGAGACGGCCATGTCGAGCAGCCCCTTCTTGCGGAAGCACAACGCCAGGTGGTACAGGGCCGACACGCGGTCCTTGGGGTTCTTCTGCGCGATCTGGAGCTGCTGGATGGCCTCGTCCAGGTAGTCGTACTTGAAATACTGGAGCCCCAGCTCGTAGCGCAGGTGCTGGTCGTTGGGATAGCGCTGCACGCGGTCGGCGATGTCGTCGAAGACGTACTGGTTGCGCGCCGTCTCCTTGGCCGTGGCGCCCTCGGCGTCCCCGGCTTCCCGCAGGGCCGCGATCTCGGCGTCGAACTTCGCGATCGTGATGCTGGAGAAGCGGCGGTCGAGTTCGGCGTCGGCGCCCACGAGTTCGCGGGCCTTTTCGATGGTCCGCAGCGCCTCGTCGTAGCGCTTCTGCTGGTTGTAGAGCCCCACGAGGTTCAGGTAGTAGTTGACGTTCTTCGGCTCGGCCTCGACCTTCTTGACCGCCTCGGCGATGAGCGACTCCGCGTCGTCCGCCGTCTTGACCATCTTGCTCTCCTGCTCCAGCTTGGCGGCCTGCTCCTTGTTGGCGAGCGCGCCGCGGTAGTTGCCGTCCTTGCTGGCCTCCTCCCATCCGGAGTCGAGGGTGCTGAGCGCCTCGCTGTTCTTGAGCATCGAGGCGATGGCGGCGTCGTTGGGCTTCGCGCGGTGGGCGCGCTCCAGGAATTCGCGGGCCTTGCGGTAGTTCTTCACGCCGAAGTAGAGCTTGCCCAGCAGTTCCACGACGGGCAGATTGCCGGCAGGCAGGTGCTCGCGAACGAGCTCCGCCGTCATGAGGCCGTCATCCGCATGCCCCGCCTGGATCGCGGTTTCCGCGAACAGCTTCACGAAGGCCAGGTTCAGCGGATCGATGAGCAGGAGCTTCTCGCATTCGACGAGGGCCTCTTCGAACTTGCCCGTCTTGACGAGCGCCTTGACCTTCATCGCCTGGAAGGCGCCCGTGAGCGAGGAGAGGCGGTGCGCCAGGGAATTCTGCTTGTTCGCCGCCTTGAACCGGGCGATCTCCGTCAGGCGCAGATTGCGCCGAGCCGCCGTAAACGTCGGGCACTGCTCGACGCACCGCAGGAAGATGTCGATCGCGATGTCCGTGTTGTTGCGCTCCAGCGCGGCGAGCGCCTTGCTGTGGAGATTGCGGATGCTCTGCGGGATCTGGACCGTCTGCGCAGGCTCGACGACCGTCTTGTCTGCGTTTTCGACTGTGTCGTTCTCGTTTGCCACGGCATGCCTCCTTGTGATCAGGCCTTCACCTGGCCGGCCTTGGCCATCGAGCGCGCTTCGACGCTCTGGATTTCCGCAAAGCCCTGCGAGCTGACGGGGTTGAGCCCGTCGCTCGCCTCCATCGAGGCGTCCGCCTCGAAGTAGAGCGAAGCCTTCACGCCCGTCAGCGACTGGAAGAGGATGTTGCCCTTGTACAGGCCCAGCTCCACCGTGCCGGAGGCGTGCTTCGCGTACGTCTCGAGGGCGGCGAAGGCGGCTTCGGTCGCGAGATCGTAGTAGCGGCCCTCGTAGATCTGCACGCCGACGAAGCGCGAGAGCTCGCCAAACATCGTGGTGGCGCGCTTGTCGAGCACCGCCTGGTACACGTAGCGCAGCGCCTGCCCGAGCAGCGTCATGCCCGGCGCCTCGTAGACGCCGCGGCTCTTCGTGCCGATGATGCGGTTCTCGAGCGCGTGGCTCAGGCCGATGCCGTTGCGGCCGGCGATCCGGTTGGCGGCGACGAGCAGATCGAAGGGGGCCAGCTTCTCGCCGTTGATCGCGACCGCGCGGCCCTTGACGAAGTCGATCGCGACGGACTCGACCTTCGCCGGCGCCTTCATGGGCCACACGCCCATCGTCGGCTCGACGATCGTCATCGCCGTCTCGAGGCTCTCCAGATCCTCCGCCTCGTGCGAGAGGCCGGCCAGGTTGCCATCGGTGGAATAGCGCTTCTTCCCGCCGGGGAAGGCCACGATGCCGTGCTTGGCCAGGAACTCGCACATCTGCGTGCGGCCCGGGAACTCCGAGAGGAGCGCGGCGTCGCGCCACGGCGCGTAGACGGCCATCTTCGGGGCGAACTGGTGCGTGTAGCGCTCGAAGCGCATCTGGTCGTTGCCCCGGCCCGTCGCGCCATGCGCCAGCACGGCGATGCCGCGCCTCTTCATTTCGCCGACGAGCTTCTTGACCGTGACGGCCCGCCCGATGCCCGTCGAGTTCCAGTAGCCGCCGTCGTAGGTCGCCTCCGCGAGGATCGTGCGGAAGCAGGCCTCCGCCATCTCGCGGCGGCAGTCGACGATGACCGTCTCGACGCCGCAGGGAGCCATCTTCTTCGCCACGTCGCGGATGTCCTTCTCGTCCGGCTGGCCGAGATCCGCCGTGAAGCAGAGCACGTCCGCCCCCGCCTGCCTGAGCCGCATCGCGATCGTCTTGCTGTCCAATCCGCCGGAAACGCAGACGCCGATCCGGCGCCCCTTCAATTCATTGACCGTCAGTGCCATGTGTCGCTGCTCCCGTTCTGCCGGAACCCCGGCTAAATCCCCGTGCGCCGGCTAGCCGGCGTCCTCCGCGTCCTCGTCCTCCTCGGCGTCGCCGCCGAACATCTCGTCGAGGGTGTCGCCGATCATCTCGAGCGCCTCCTCCAGATCCTTTTCCGTGATGCACAGCGGCGGCAGGAAGCGGACGACGTTCGGGCCGGCCATGCAGGCGAGCAGGCCGCCGACGCGGAGGTTGTCGACGATGTCCTTCGCGTTGCCGTCGACGACCATCCCCACCATCAGGCCCATCCCGCGGACCTCGAGAATCGCATCGTAGTTCTCGACGAACTGCTGAAGGCCCTCCATGAAGAGCTTCCCGAATTCGGCGGCATGCGCGAGCAGCCCCTCCTCCTCGATCACCTTGATCACGGCCAGGGAGGCCGCGCACGCGAGCGGGTTGCCCCCGAAGGTCGAGCCGTGCGAACCCGGGACGAAGACGTCCGAGTACTTGGGCGAGGCGAGCAGCGCGCCGATGGGCAGGCCGCCGCCCAGCGCCTTCGCCAGCGTGCAGACGTCCGGCTTGACGCCGTACTGCTCCCAGGCGAACCACGTGCCGGTGCGGCCCATGCCGCACTGGATGTCGTCGCACATCATCAGCAGGTCCTTCTCGTCGCACAGCGCGCGGACGCCCTTCAGGAACTCCGGCGTGGCGGGGATGACGCCGCCCTCGCCCTGGACGCACTCGAGGAGGATGCCGACGGTGCGCTCGTTGACGAGCGCCTTGACGGAATCGAGGTCGTTGAAGTCCGCGAACTCGAAGCCCGCGAGCAGCGGATCGAAGCCCTTCTGCACCTTGCTCTGGCCGGTGGCGGAGAGCGTGGCCATCGTGCGGCCGTGGAACGAGTTCTTCATGCAGATGATCTCGTAGCGCCCCTGCGCATGGCCGTGCAGGCGGGCGAGCTTGATCATCGCCTCGTTCGCCTCGGCGCCCGAGTTGCAGAGGAACACCTTGCCGCCCAGGCCGATCGACGAGAGCTTCTGCGCGAGCAGCCCCTGCTGCGGCGTGTAGTAGAGGTTCGAGCAGTGCACGAGCGTCTCGGCCTGCGCCCGGATCGCCTCGACGACCTTCGGATGGGCGTGCCCCACGTTGTGCACCGAGATGCCGGCGGTGAAGTCCAGATACACGCTGTTGCGGGCGTCCCAGACGCGGCACCCCTTCCCGCGCACGACGGTGGCGGTCTTCGCGTAGGTGTCCATCATGAAGTCGCCGCAAAGCGCCGCGATCTCCTCGTTTTCGTTCTTCTTCGTCATGAGTTTACTATCTCCGTTCCAACG
This sequence comes from Lentisphaerota bacterium, assembly GCA_012514445.1. GTDB lineage: Bacteria > Verrucomicrobiota > Kiritimatiellia > RFP12 > UBA3636 > JAAZAI01. Next base: position 8,586 of record JAAZAI010000290.1, on the reverse strand, counting down.
CCCTTGTTCGTGAAAATCTCCAGCAGCAGCGAATGCGGCATCCGCCCATCGACGAGATGGACCTTGCGCACGCCCGCCTCCAGCGCCTCGAGGCAGCTCTGGATCTTCGGCAGCATCCCCCCGCCCACGACGCCCTGCGCCATCAGCGCCGGCGCGTCCGCCGCCCGGAGCGTGTCGATGAGCGAGGCGGAGTCCGCGGGATCGCGCAGCAGCCCCGGCACGTCCGAGACGTACGCCAGCTTGCGCGCGCGCAGCCCCTTGGCCAGCGCCGCGGCCGCGGTGTCCGCGTTGATGTTGTAGACCAGCCCGTCCGGGCCGCGGCCCAGCGGGCAGATGGCCGGCACCGCGTCCTCGTGCAGCAGCTCGTGCACCGGCCCCGTGTCCACCGCCATCGGCACGCCCACGTAGCCCCAGTCGAGCGTCTCGCCCGTGGCGGGGTCCCGGCCGGTCTTGCGATTCGCGAAAAAGATCCGCTCGCCGTGCAGCGGCTTGGCGTCCACGCCGGCTTCGCGCAGAATGCGCACGACCTCGGCGTTGACCTCGTTCTTGATCACGTCCTCGACGATGTGGATCGAGGCCGCGTCCGTGACGCGCAGCCCTTGCACGAAGCTCGTCTCGATGCCCGCGCGCTTGAGCCCGCGCGAAATCGCCTTGCCGCCGCCATGCACCACGATCGGCCGCATGCCCACCGCCTTCATGAAGGCGATGTCCGTCAAGATGGACTTCAGGTCCTCGGCGCTCTCCATGACGCTGCCGCCGAGCTTCACGACGATCATCTCGCCCTTGAAGCGCGCGATGTAGGGCAGCGCCTCGATCAGCGCCTCCGCCTTCGCGATCACCGCGTCCATCGGGTGGGCGTCCTTGCCCGAGCAAGCGCTCATGTGGTGTACTCCCCGTTGATCTTCACGTAGTCGTAGGAGAAGTCGCAGGTGTAGACCGCGTCGCTCCCGGCGCCCAGATTCAGCTTCACCAGCACCGTGAAGGCCCGGTTCGCCATCACCGCCGCGAGCTTCGCGTTCGCTGCGGCGTCGGCCACCGCCCCGCGATCATAGACGCACACGTCGTCGAAGTAGATCTGCGTCTTCATCGCGTCCACCGCGGCGCCCGAATTGCCGACGGCGCAGATCACGCGGCCCCAGTTCGGATCGGCCCCGAAGCACGCCGTCTTGAACAGCGGCGAATTCGCCACGGCCCGCGCCGCCATCAGCGCGTCGGCGTCGCTCGCCGCGCCCTCGACGGCCACGGTCACGAACTTCGTCGCCCCCTCGCCGTCGGCCACGATCTGCTTCGCCAGCGACTCCGCCACCGCGCCGAGCGCGTCGGCGAAGCGGTCGAAGTCCGGATGCGGCGCGGCCGGGACGGCCGAGCCCGAGGCGCCGTTGGCGAAGACGACGAGGGTGTCGTTCGTGCTCTGGTCGCCATCCACCGTGATGCGGTTGAAGGAGCGGTTCGCCGCGCGCCGCAGCGCCGCGTCGAGGTCGGCGGGCGCGATCGCCGCGTCCGTCGTGATGTAGCAGAGCATCGTGGCCAGGTTCGGGCAGATCATCCCGGCGCCCTTGCACATGCCGCCGATCACCACGTCCGCGCCGCCGATGCGCACGCGCAGCGCGGCCTGCTTGGCCACCGTGTCGGTCGTCAGGATCGCATGGGCCGCCTCGTCCCCGCCGTCGCGGCGCAACGCGCCCTTCGCCAGCCGGATGCCCTCGGCGATGCGCCCCATCGGCAGGCGCCGCCCGATCGTCCCCGTGGAGCTGACCAGCATCTCGGCCTCGGGAACCCCGACGGCCTCGGCCGCGAGGCGCGCCATCGCGACGGCGTCGTCGTGCCCCGCCTGCCCGGTGCAGGCGTTGGCGCAGCCGGCGTTGACCACCACGCCGCGGCAGCGGCCCGAAGCCACGCGCTCGCGGTCGACGACCACCGGCGCCGCGGCGACCCGGTTCGAGGTGAAGAGCCCCGCCGCCACGGCCGGCCGCTCGGAGAGCACCATCGCCATGTCGTTTCGGTTCGCCTTGATGCCCGCGGCGACGCCGCAGGCCAGGAACCCTTGCGGGGAGGTCACCCCCCCGCCTGTAAGCCATTCGAAATCAGTGTTCATGTCAACAAGACCCCGGCCCGCAAGAGGCATGGGGATTCCGTGAAAATTGGAGAGGTAATTATGCCACAAGCCCTCCCGAAAGTCTAATGGAAGTTTTTCAAACCGCTCGCGCGGTTGCTTTTGCAGGCCCGGTTTGCTAAGATTTCTCCAATTAGGCATTTGTGCATCCACCGCGCGGAAACAATATCGAATGAGCTTCATTGCATTGGACCGGCCCCTGGCCGTTTTCGACCTCGAGGCGACCGGCCTCAACCCGAGGACCGACCGCATCCTCGAACTCTCCGTCGTCCGCATCCCCGTCAAAGGCCCGAACGCGACCCGGACCTGGCTCGTCAACCCCGGCGTCCCCATCCCCCTCGAGACCATCGCCATCCACGGCATCTCCGACGAGCAGGTCAAGAGCTGCCCCAAGTTCGTCGACGTCGCCGACGAGATCTTCGACTTCTTCAAGGGCTGCGACCTCGGCGGCTTCGGCATCGGCCGCTTCGACATCCCCATGCTCGAAGAGGAGTTCCTGCGCGTCGGCAAGTTCTTCGACGCCAAGAGCCGCCGCCAGTTCGACGCCCAGCGCATCTTCCACAAGCGCGAGCCGCGCGACCTCGCCGCCGCCCTGCGCTTCTACTGCGGCGAGGAGCTCGTCGACGCCCACGGGGCCGAGGCCGACGCCGTCGCCACACTCAAGGTCCTCGAAGGCCAGTTCGGCAGATACCCCGACCTCCCGACCGACCCCGACGAACTCGACCGCCTCATCAACGAACGCGACCCGTTCTTCCTGGACCGCGACGGCAAGCTGCGCTGGCTCGACGGCGAAATCACCATCAACTTCGGCAAGAAGAAGGGCGCCAAGCTGCGGGATCTCGTCATCGAAGAGCCCAACTACCTCAAGTGGATCCTCCACGGCGACTTCGCGCGCGACACCAAGGACGTCGTCCGCGCCGCCCTGGAGGGACGCTGGCCCGCACCGCCCGCCGTCACGCCCACGAGCGCGCCAGCCGAGTTCAACCTCTAGCCGCAAACCCTCCCGAGGATTCCCGCCATGTCGACATTGAAACTCGTCGTCGAAGCCGGTCCGGACGCCGGACGGCAGTTCGACATCAAGCCCGACGGCGCCAGCATCGGGCGCTCGACCCAGAACGACATCGCCATCGCCGACGCCCAGCTCTCGCGCCACCACTGCAAGGTCTACTTCCTCGGCGGCGAGCTCTGGGTCTCCGACCTCGCCACCCTCAACGGCACGCTCGTCAACGGCGCGCCCATCAAGGAGGACGCCAAGCTCGCCCCCGGCGACTGCATCGCCATCGGCGACACGACGCTGCGCCTGACGGACGCCAGCGCGTCCGCCCCGCCGCCGGCCCCCGCTCCGGCTCCCGAGCCTTCTCCGAAACCCGGCGCGCCGATCGATCTGGGCTTCAACGACGCCACGCCACTCCCGAGAACCGGCCTGCCCCCTGCGCGCAAAACCCTCTACCGCGCTCTCGCCGCCTTCCTCGCCTTCTGCTTCCTCGCCGTCGTCGTCAAACTCCTGCTGGGCGACGCCGACGACCCCGCCGACGCGCTGATCCCCGCGGAGACCGCTTCCGAAGAGGTGCTTCAAATCCACTACGTCAAGATCGAAGGCTCCGCCGAAAACGTCTTCCGCTACGAGCTCGCCCTCGCGCCAAACGGCGCCCTGACCGTGGCGATCGACGACCTGAGCCAGGGCCGCCAGGTGCGCAAGGCCTCCGAAAAGCCCGTTGCCGCCGAACTCCGCGCCGATCTGGTCCGCAAGTTCGCCAACGCAGGCTTCTTCGAAATGGAGCCGCGCTACGAGGGCATTCCCCGCGAGAACGCCTGGAACGCCTTCACGCTCACCGGCATCGTCAACGGCCGCGCCGCGACCGTCGAAGTCCGCAACCGCCTCGAACCCGGGGCGTTCAAGGATCTGCGCGAAGCCATCGAGACGTTCGCCCGCAACGAACTCGGCCTCTGGGCCATCGAGTTCCCGCGCGAAAAGCTCCTGGAGCTGGCCACGGAGAACATCATCCTCGCCCGCCGCTACTACGACGAGCGCGCCATCCGCCTCGACAACCTCTTCAACGCCACGCGCACCTACAAGTCCGCCCTCGCCTATCTCGACACGATCGAGCCGAAGCCGGAGTTCTTCGACGCGGCGGTCACCGAGCTGGGCGTCGCCGAGGCCGAGCTCGAGACGCTCTTCAAGGACAAGAACTGGCAGGCCGAGCACGCCGTGAACACCAAGAACTGGGAGCTCGCCTCCTCCACGCTGCGCGAGCTCATGGAGATCGTCCCCGACCGCGCCGATGAGCGCCACCGCGACGTCGAACGCCGCCTCCTCGACGTGGAAGCGCGCATCCGCAAGCTCAAGAAATAGCGCCATGAAAACATCCGCCATCCTCCGCATCGTCTCCGCCAGCGCCGCCGCCGCGACTCTGCTCGCCGCCGCGCCCGCCATCGCCGCCAAGCCCGCCGCCGCCGTGACGCGGCAGGTCGTCGTCGCCTCCGACCCCCAGGGAGCCTCCGTCACCATCGACGGCGTCCCGCAGGGAGCCGCCCCGCTGACGCTCCAGCTCGCCCCCGGCGGGCACCTCGTCGAGACGTCGATGAAAGTCTACGAGACCGACTTCCGCACGCTCGTCGTCGGCGACAGCTCCGGCGGCGAGACGATCCGCCTCAAGCCCGCCACCGCCGCCGTCCTCGTCCAGTCCGAACCCGCCGGCGCCGTGATCACACGCGATGGCGTGAACCTGGGCTTCACCCCGATGCTGATGCCCGAAGTCCCCTTCGGCACCTACCGCGTCGAGCTGAGCCTCGCCGGCTACAAGCCCCAGCAGATCGAACTCGTCGTCGCCGCCCCCTCGCCCCAGAAGATCGCCGCCCGCCTGGTCAGCTCCTCGGCCGCGCTCGACATCACCTCCGACCCGCCCGGCGCTTCGGTCTCGGTCAACGGCGTGCCGCGCGGACAGACGCCGATCACGGTCGACAAGATCGAAGAGGGCCAGAGCTCCCTCGACATCGTCGCGGAGGGCTACGCGCCCTTCCGGCAGCAGCTCTCGCTCTCCGCCGGCGAAGTCTTCAAGCTCCACGCCCCCCTCGTCGCGATCCCCTCGAAACTCGCCATCGTCACGATCCCCGAAGGCGCCCGCGTCTACATTGACAACCAGTACAAGGGCGAGTCGCCGCTGAACCTCGACGGCCTTCCCGCCGGCAGCTACCGGATCCGCGTCGAAAAACCCTCCTTCGAGCCGATGGCCCGCACCATCGAACTCGGGCGGAACACCGAAGTCGTCGAGGAGTTCAAGCTCTCCGCCAACGTCGGCTCGCTGCGCTTCACGTCCTCCCCGGCCGGCGTGACCGTGTTCGTCAACGGCCGCGAATTCGGCACCACCGAGGCCCGGACCAACGCCACCGACCAGATCTCCGAACCCCTCGAAGTCGGCGGCCTGCCCGTCGGCGAGCAGGAGCTGGTGTTCACCCGCAAGGGGCATGCCGAGACCCGCCGCAAGATCGTCGTGAACCGCGGCGAAACCACCGTCGTCGACCTCGTCCGCCTCGAACGGCTCTTCATCCCCGACGTCGAAGTCCAGACCCGCACCGCCGCCTACCGCGGCGTCTACGTCTCCAAGAACGACGAGTTCTATCGCGTCGAGACGAAGCCCGGCCTCACGATGAGCATCCCGAACAAGGACATCGTCACCGTGCGCCTCATCCGCGAGGAGAACGTGGTCCAGGACAACGTCTCCACCAACCAGACCGGCGCCGCGGGCTTCTAGCGCCGCCGCCGGAGAGTCGAACCCCATGGCCACGGCACCGCATCGGCACGCAGCCCACGCCAGCGCGGCGATCGCCGCGCTGCTCGGCGCCTGCGCGCTGACCGCCCGCGCCCAGTCCGCCGCGCTGGTCCCCGTCCGCAGCGGCCAGGCCGTCCTCCCGGAATCCATTCTGCGCGAAACGTACGCCGCCATCGACCGCGCCCGCGCCACCCTCGTCCGCCGGCAGGGCGCCGACGGCCTCTGGACGCTCGCCGACGGCACGCCCACCGCCTTCCCCGCGCTGGCGCTCTGCGACCCCGCCGCCCCCGCCCGCGAACTCGACGCGGCGCTCGCCGCCGCGGAGACCCGGCTCGCCGAACACGCCACCAAGCCCTGGTCGCCCGGGACCGCCTCGGAGGCCGTCTACGCGACGCTCGCGCGCCTGCTCCACAGCGGCCGCGGCCCCGACGGACTGCTCGCCACCCGGCTCGCGCGCGCCAGGCTCGACGCCCTTCCCCAGGACGACGCCGCGCTCGCGCTCTCCGCGCTCGACGGCCTCGGCACGCCGCGCGACGGCGGCTGGGCCTGGCTCGTCAACCGCCTCCGCGCCCATCGCCCCGCCGACGTCGAATCCGTCGCCATCGCCGCGCTCGCCCGCTTCAATTCCGGCCGCAGCCAGGACGGCATCCCGGCCCGCGACGTGCAGGAGCACCTCCGCTGGATCGCCGCCCGCATCCAGCTCGACGCCCCGCGCCGAGCCGAGGACCCCGAGCCGCTCACGCCCTCCGCCGCCTTCTTCATCACCGCCCTCGCCGCCCAGCTCCCCCGCCGCGCCTTTCTCGACGATCCCTCGCTGCTCCCGTACAACTGGCGCGCCCCCCTCGCCAGCCGCCTCATCGCGCGGCAGCGTGTGGACCCCGCCACGGGCCTGCACTTCTGGGATTCCTCGGCCGCGCCTTCCGCGAACGGCGACACCGCCCTGCGCGAGACGGCCTACGCCATCATGACCCTCGTCATCCTGGCCGAATAAGGCTCTCAGACTTGATTCGCAGCCTCCGTGCTGCGCACCCCGTCTTGAATCCCGCCCTCCGTGGAGCGTACCCCGTCTTGATTCGAGCCCTCCGTGGAGCTTACCCCGTCTTGATTCGCGCCCTCCGTGGAGCGTACCCCGTCTTGATTCGCGCCCTCTGTGGCGCGTATTTCCCTCTTGACAGGCTCCATCGAAGTATCATATTTTAGTCACGTGACGAAATGTAGCATCGTCAATACTTCCGGAGGCTGAGAGACGACATGACATTGGGAAAGGTAGCCGAGAGAGCCGGCGTCGCGGTGGACACCGCGCGCAAGGCGCTGCGCCACGACCCCTCCGTGCGTCCCTATATCAAGGAACGCGTGCTCAAGGCCGCCATGGAGCTGGACTACCACCCCAACCTCGTCGCCCGGGCGCTTCGCGGCAACAACCTCCAGATCGTCCCCATCGCGGTGCTCGAACTCGGCGAATTCTACTATGGCGAGCTCGCCTCCCAGATCTCCCGTCAGCTCGTCCAGATCGGCATGGAGCCGGCGCTCTGCTTCAATCCGCGGCACCTGATGAAGATGAGCCGCTCGTTTTCGACCAGCGGCAGCATCCTCGTCTTCGGCAGCGACTACGAGACCGTCCACGAACTGAGCCGCCGCCAGAAGGTCGTCACGATCGACGCCCTCCTCCCCGTGATGCCCTCCGTGGGCAACGTGAGCATCAACTTCAACGCGATCTACCGCCATCTGGCCGAAAGCCTCCTGCGCCGCGGCCGGCGCCGCGTCGCGATCGACTCCGGCCACTACCTGCGCTGCCTCGATCGCGGATGGCCGATCCAGAAAATTCCCGCCGTCTTCGATGTCCTGGCCGAGGCCGGGCTCGACACCGTCGGCCCGAATTCCCGGCATGTCTTCGGCGCCGCCCCGGAACTCGGCGCCTGGCTCGACGCCCACCCCCGCTCAATCGACACCGTCATCTGCGAAAACGACCTCGAAGCCGCGCGCGTCATCGGCGAGCTCGCCGCACGCGGTCTCAAGACGCCCGACGACGTGCTCGTCGTCGGCTGCGACGCCAACTGCAAACTCGCCGGCATGTGGTCCGTCAAGCTCGACACGAACCAGATCGCCGTCCGGGCCGTCGCGATTCTCAAACGCCTCCTCGACGGCGACGACGTCCGCGACAATCCGGAATACATGCCCGAACTGCTGGACGAGTTCGACCAGCCCATCCCGATCTCCAGGCCCGCACCGGCCCTGAAGACTAGCTAGAACACAAATCCCAACCGATAAAAATATGAAAATCCGAGTCAACCGCTCCTCTCTCGTCTCCTGCGCGACGACCGCGATATGCCTCGCCTCGTCCGCCCTCGCCCTCGAAAAGGCCGATACGAAATGGACCTGGTCCGGCTGGGGCGGCGGCGGCTACTTCTGGTCCGCCGCCATCGATCCCGCCAACGCCGACGTCATGTATCTCGGCGGCGACGTCGTCGGGCTGTACAAGTCAACCGACCGGGGCAAGAACTGGTCCTTCATCAACAAAGGCGTCAACGACTACGGCATCTACGGCCTCGCCATCGCCCCGAGCAGCCCGCGCACGATCTACGCGATGTCGCTCGACGGCATCGTCCGCACCGCCGACGGCGGCGCCTCCTGGACGCCCCTGCCCGAAACCCTGAAGGGCAAGCTCAACCTCTCCGCCAAGCGCTACGCCAGCGTGCGCCCCGT
>JAAZAI010000289.1 GCA_012514445.1 Lentisphaerota bacterium | reverse complement strand
GTCGATGACCCAGGCGACCTTCTCGTAGCGGAGCGTCTGGCGGCGGTCCCCGTCGATGAAGGCGATCTCCATCGCCGGAGTGAAATGGTCGTCCATGATCGTCTTGTAGGCGGACTGGTAGTCCATGGCAGCTTCTCCTGGATGCGTTGCGATCGGGCTGGCGGAGGCGTCAGGCGCGGGGCTTCTCCGCCGAGAGCCTGGCGCGGTAGGCGGCGGGGTCGAAGCCCTCGATGCGCGCGACGCCGTCCGCGACGGCGGCCTCGGCGACGGCGGAGGCGACGTCGACGTAGATGTCGCCATCGAAGGGCTTGGGGATGATGTAGTCGGGACCGAACTCGAGGCTTTCGCCGGGGTAGAGCGCGCGGGTGGCGGCGCTGGCGGGGCGGCGGGCGGCCTGGGCAAGGGCGTTGGAGGCGGCGATCTTCATGTGCCGGGTGATCTTCGTGGCGCGCACGTCGAGGGCGCCGCGGAAGAGGAACGGGAAGCAGAGCACGTTGTTGATCTGGTTCGGGTAGTCGGAGCGTCCCGTCGCCATGACGTAGGGCCTGCCGCCCATCGCGGCGGCGACGGCGCCGGGACTGACCTCCGGATCGGGGTTGGCCAGCGCGAAGATCGCGGGCTGGTCCGCCATCGACGCAACCCATTCGGGCGTGACGCAGTCGCCCTTGGAGACGCCGACGAAGACGTCCGCGCCGACCATCACCTGATCGAGGGTGCGAAGCGGCGTGTCCACGGCCACCTTGTCGTGGCGCGACTTGTTGATCGGGCGCCCGGCGTAGATGACGCCCTTGCTGTCGCACATCACGACGCGCTTGACGCCTCCGGCCATGAGCATCTCGCGGATGCGGGTGCCCGCGGCGCCGACGCCGTTGATGACGACCTTGAGGGACTCCATCGGCTTGCCGACGAGGTGTGCGTAGTTCGTGACGCCGGCAAGCACGATGACGGCGGTGCCCCACTGGTCGTCGTGGAAGACGGGGATGTCGAGCATGTCGGCGAGGCGGTCCTCGATCTCGAAGCAGGCAGGCGCCGCGATGTCCTCGAGATTGATCCCGCCGTACATCGGCGCGATGGCCATGACGGCGTCGATCACGCGCTGGGGATCGGTGGGCCCGGTGGAGGCACCGCCCTCGCGGCAGTGGTCGAGCACGACGGGCCAGGCGTTGACGTTGGCGAACGACTTGAAGAGCACGGCCTTCCCCTCCATGACGGGGATGGCGGCCGCGGGGCCGAGGTCGCCGAGGCCGAGGATCGCCGTGCCGTCGGAGACGACGGCGACGAGACCGCCCTTGGCGGTGTAGTCGAACGCGGTCGGGGGATCCGCCGCGATGGCCTTCACAGCCGTGGCCACGCCGGGCGTGTAGGCCAGGCACAGATCGTCCACCGAATCGAGCCGCCGGGGCATGCCCAGCGAAATCTTGCCGCCGCGGTGGTAGTCGAGAATCGTCTTTTCCTTGTCCGTCATTTCCGCTCCCTTGAAAAACATTGTCCCCTCCCTGTCGGGGAGGTTCGCCCCGGTGGGGCCGACGCAACGGATTGTGACAGCAACCGCCCGTTGAAGTCAAGTGCGTTGTTGACGCTTTCGCGTCTCCGTGCTACGATACGCGGGCAATTTTCCCAACCGTTCATTGCGAGCAGACAGAAAACGAGAGGAGGGCGCACGAATGACAGCAAGAAAGTCCACGTCGAAGCCCGGTTCGGCGAAGTCCGCGCAGGTCAAGACCCGGCGCGCGGCAGCTTCTGCCGCGCCCGCCAAGGCTCGTGCGGCAAAACAGGCCGCCCCCGCCAAGGCTCGACACGCCAAGCGCGCCGCCTCACGCCCGCAGCCTGCCGCCACCCGCAAAACCCCGGCCGCCAAGCCCGCGCTTCCGCGCAAGGCCACGGCCAAACCCGTTGCGACAAGCCAGGCGCGCAAGGGGAAGGCGGCCGTCAAACCGCCGCGTTCCGCCGCGTCCCGCCTCAAGTCGAAGCCGGTCAGCAAAACCCCTTCACACGTGACGACTCCCTCCAAAAACAAGACCCCGACTCCTTCCGCCAAGAAAGCCGCCGCGCCGAAATCAGGCGGCAAGACGGTACACGAGACAAACGCCAAGACCAAGCCGAAGCCCGCCGCCCCCCACAAGCCGAGCCCTGTCAAAGGCGAGAGCTTCACTCGGGCCGAGCTTGAAGGCTTCTACCAGACGATGCAGGAAATGCGCAAGCGTCTGCTCCTCCAGGTCTCCGAACTTCGGCAGCAGTCCCTGCTCCGCCACGACGAAGTCAACCAGGACGAGGACGGGACGGATGCGTTCGAGCGCGTCACCAGCCTCGACCGCGCCAGCGTCGAACAGGCCGAGATCGTCCAGATCAACGCCGCGCTGATGGCGATCAAGGAGGGCACCTACGGGCTCTGCGAAAGCTGCGACTCCAAGATCGAAAAATCGCGCCTCAAGGCGCTTCCGTTCGCGAAGACCTGCATCAAGTGCCAGTCCGCGATGGAGAATCAGAACTCCCGCAGACGATCCACGCACGACCTCTGGGACTGACGTGATCCTCCCCATCGCCATCGCCGTCGCCGTCGCCGACCAGATCACCAAATGGGCGGTCTTCGCCGGTCTGCGGCTGGGCGAGCACATCACGGTCGTCCCCGGTTTCTTCGACCTCCGCAAAGTCCTCAATCGCGGCGCCGCCTGGGGCGTTCTCTCCGGCCAGCGCGTCTTGCTCGTGGCGGTGTCCGCCGGCATGCTCGCGCTGCTGTGGCGCACGCGCCGCGACATCCTCGCCGCCGGCCGCGTCTGCCGGATCGGCGTCGGCCTGCTCGCCGGCGGCATCGCGGGCAACCTGATCGACCGCGTCAAGCACGGGTTCGTCATCGACTTCCTCGACTTCCACTGGGGCGAGGCCTATGCGTTCCCCGCCTTCAACATCGCCGACTCGGCGATCTTCCTCGGCATCGTCCTCTATTTCATCTACACCGTCTCGGAACGGAAACGGAGCTGACCCACGATGCTGGCGCGGCAGACCACCTTCCGGCTTTTCATCCTGCTGCTGGCCCTCGGCGCGGTGGCCTGGTTCGAAACCCGGATGCTGCCGACCACGGGCCTCACCCGCCTGCCGGCCTCGCTGCTCCCCGTCGACCTCGCCAAGGCCTCGGGACTCCAAGTCGAGACGACCAACGGCGTGATCCAGTGCCGTCGGGTCCAGGGCCGTTGGCGCATCGAGCGGCCCGCCCTCATGCGCGCCGACTCCATGCGCATCGACTTCCTCCTCGAGAAGATCGCGCGCGCCGCCGTGCGCGACAAAGTCACCTTGCGCCAGCGCAAGGCCCGGGGCCTCGATCTCGAGGACTACGGCCTCGTGCCGCCGCGCGCCGTGATCAACGTGGCGCAGGGCGCCTCGGAAGCCGCGCTGCGCCTCGGCGGCGACGCCCCCGGCGGCGGCGCCGTCTTCGCGATGATGGGCGCCTCGTCGGACATCTACGTCGTCGACCGCGGCGTCTTCGACGCGCTCCCGGTCTCCGTGGACGATTTCCGCGACCGCGCGCTCGTCCAATTCCCCGCCGCGGACATCCGCGCAGTCGAAATCCGCCGGCCCGGCAAGGGCGTCGTGAAACTCGAACGGGACAACGGCGCGTGGTCGATGACGGCGCCCTACGCCATGGCCGCCTCCGCCGAGGCCGTCAAGGCCCTCATGGCCGCCGTCGAAAACGCCGCCATCGAGAAGTTCGTCCATGCCGCCTCCTCGCGCGCGTCCGACGCCGACTTCCCCGCCGGAGTCGGCGCCGCGTACGGCCTCGACCCCGTTGAATCTCCCCTCTCCGTCGTCTTCCATCTCGCGTCCGAACTCGGCAAGGCC
>JAAZAI010000288.1 GCA_012514445.1 Lentisphaerota bacterium | reverse complement strand
TCGCATAGCTCTCCGAGAACCGGTAGATGCTCGGGTCGCTTTCGCTGCCCCCCGTCGCCGACATGGCGGCGGGAACGGTCGCGTTTTCTGCGACGAGCCATGCCTGGGCGGCCGGAGCGACCATCAGCGCCATCAGCGCCGCGATCACGCCCGCAGGCGGACCTCCCGCGATGCTTGGGGTGTTGGACAACCACGATGTGACTTGCTTCCTCATTGCATCCTCTCCTCGTTGTGACTTGGACGATTCGTGCAACAGATGAGATCAAGCGGAATCGGAAACGTCGTCTATCGGCTCTTCCGGAACAAACGCTGCGAAAACAGATAGAGCGCCTCGCGCCAGACGGGCCAGTCATGGGAGCCGTCCTGGAGCAGCCAATGATACTCGACGCCGCGAGCGTCGAAGAGGTCGAGCGTGCGCAGCACGCCGGCGTAGTGCACGTCGGCATGACCGCAGGAAATCCAGAAGAGCTTCTTCGAGGCGTTGAACGCCACCCCTTCCGGATAGGCGGCGGCGACGTCGTCGAACGTCCGCCCCACCATGCCGCCGGAGAACATCCCCAGATAGGCGAAGCGCCCGAGATGGCGCGAACCGATCCAGCAGGTCTGGCCGGCACCCATCGAGAGACCCGCGAGGGCGCGGCGGGAAGTCTCTGCCTCCACGGGATAGTTCGTCTCGACGTAGGGGATCAGGTCGTCCATCAGATCTCGCTCAAAAGCTTTTTGGCGCGCCTCCCGCGACTCGTCGTCCGAGCCGGCGCCCGCCCAGCGGACGACCCCGAGAGGCATGACGACGATCATCGGCTCCGCCTGGCCCTCCGCGAACAGGTTGTCGAGGATCTCGCGCATGGCGCCTCGCGTCGTCCACGAGGTCTCGTCGTCGCCGCTGCCGTGCAGCAGGTACAGGACGGGATACCGGCGCTGCGGACTGAAGCCCGGCGGCGTGTAGACGTTGGCCGGGCGCTCGCCCCCGGCGGTCTTCGAGGGATAGCGGATCGGACGGATCTCGCCGCGCGGCACGTCGCGTGCGCGGTCGAAGCCCTCTGGCGCCGCCGTCTCGCCGCCGAACGGCAGCGGCTCGATGACGATGGCGTTGATCTGGGGGCTCTGCTTGTTGCGGATGAAGACGATGTCGAGCTTGCCGTCCCGGACGTTCACGACGACGCTCCGCGTGGAGGGCTTGAAGCGTCCCCCGCCCAGGGCGAAGGGGTCGATGCCGCGAAGCGGCACGCCTTCGACTTGCACATCGAAGACGCGCCCCCCGGCACCCTCGATCCCGTCGTAGGCCTCGCAGAAGGTCAGGGTGACGCGGTGGCGCCCGTTGGCGGCGGGAACCCAGAACCCGCTCATGCCGTAGCGCTCCGAACGGCACTCGGTCGCGATGTCGGCAGGGGCGCCGACGTCCGTCACGGCCACGCCGTCGAAGAACCCGGCGTCTTCCCGCCAGGCACGGCCCGCTGCATCCGTGAACGCCGCCGCGGCCCCGCAGGCGATTCGGATCGTTTCCGGCTCCGCCGCTGCCCCGCCTGCCAGGCTTGAAGCCGCAATCGCGGCCAGAACGGGAACGCCTGCGCGTCGTAACATGACGTTGCTCATCGAAAGACGACCTCCGTGGGTGCGTTCGTCTGGACGGGTGTCAACGCGCAGTCGAACAGCCAGGCGAAAAGAGCGGGATCTTTGTAGAGCGGCGCGGAAATGTGCCCCATGCCGGCGTACTCGCTGTAGCGGAACATGGGACGACCGGCGCGCGTCAGCGTGACCGTGGTGCGCGTGTACCCCGTCAGGGTGTCCGACGTCTGGCTCTCGACCGCCTCGCGGTTGAAGGCGTAGCAGCGGTTGAGCCCGAGGGCTTCCCGGGCGATGGCGACGCGCGTCGGGCCGTCCGTCAGCCCGATGTGATACCAGACCGCCGTCTTCTCCGCGATCGCGTCGCCCAGATCGGGCTGGCTCTGCCCCGCCCCGCGGATGATGGCCGCGAAATGGTGCCCCGCTTCGGCCATGCCCCGCGCCAGAGGGAAGCTACCGGAGCCGCCCCGCGAGAACCCGGTCAGATAGACGCGGTCGAGGTCGATGCGATAGCTCGCGGCGATGGCGTTCGTGATCCAATGTCCCAGGAACCGGCCGTCGGCCTCGCCGTCCTTCTGATAGCTCAAGACGAAGGCCGGATGCGCCTGGGCGACGCCCGCGTAATGATCCTGGCCTTCGTTCCAGAATCCGGACACGAGCAGGGGATACAAACGCCCTGCGTTTTCGGGCCGGTCATAGCCCCAGGGTCCCTGGAACGCCAGCGAGCCGAAGGAATGGCTCTTCGGGGCATCAGACGGATCGAAGGCCGCTTGGGCTTTCACGTCCAAACCCGCCTCGCCGCCCATCGCCGACATCGCCATTGCACAGATGATTGAGACTTGAAACTTGAAACTTGATGCGTGTACATTCCATTCTCCTCTTCGATCATTCGCCGCACTTCCTCCGCGATCTCCGCGCCTCCGCGAGGTTCCTCATCTGCTTCCGTTCAGGACCTGATGTAATCTTGAACAAACTTTCCAGATTACATCGCGGGGACGCGGAGATCGCGGAGCCGTGATGCGTGAACATGTTGAGTTGA
>JAAZAI010000287.1 GCA_012514445.1 Lentisphaerota bacterium | reverse complement strand
TATTGACTAGAAACATAGGGATTATACCATGCCAAAAAACACAATGCAATGGGATTTCTAAAAAAATCAGCCAAAAAAAACTCGGTACACCCTTTTGTCAGGGGCGCACGACATAGCTGTGGGTTCGCAATAAAAGCCTTGACTTTCGCTGATTGTTTGTAGTATCACTACAACAAACAAGGAGGTTCTCATGCAAACCATTCAGCAGATTCGGCAACGTCGCGAAGAAATCCTAAACGAGTTGGCAGGGCTGGAACGTATCCGCCGCGGAAGCGTCACGGAACAGATGGTGCGCCCCATTGGGCGGAATGGCAGGCAATACACCTGCGGCCCCTACACCCTCTTTTCTTTCAAGCGCAACGGGCGCACACAGTCTCGCCGCCTCCCTGCGGCCGAGGCCGAGCGCATCCGCAAGGAGGTGAATGCGGGACACCGCTTCCAGGAACTGACGCATGAGCTGATGGATCTCGGCGAAGCGGCCTGCGGACTCGGCGAGACCCCGAACGCGGAAAAAAAAACGCCGAATTTCTAGTCGAGCGCGAGCTTGAGGCGTCCCGCATCGTCGAGCGCATCCGTAAGGAGAAGGCCCCCGACATGGAGGCCTGGGAGCAGACGGTGCTCCAAGCAAGTCTTGGCGCAGGTGCCGCCGCTCTCGGAGCCATTCTCTCGGCGCTGGGCGGCGGACGGCGGAAGGAGCCGCTCGTGTGTTCCTGCGGTGCACGCATGCACAGCGCGGGATTGCGCAGCAAGCGCGTGGTCACCGTTCTTGGAGAGATCGCGTTTTCGCGCAGTCTCTTTATTTGCCCCAACTGTGGGAATGCATGCTTCCCCGCGGATCAGGCGCTGGACATGGAGCGCACCGGATTCTCGCCCGGCGTGCGCCGCCTCATGGCAAGGGCGGGCGCAAGCCGCTCCTTCGGACATGCGGAAGAGGATCTTCGCATCTTCGCCCACATCGACGTCGACCGGCGGGACATCGAACGGGTCGCCGAGGCGCTGGGCGCGCAGATCGAAGAGCTGCAGGCCCGAACTCCCGCCGCGCCCCTCGGCGAACTCCCGCCGATCCCGGTGCTCTACGTCGAGTACGACGGCACGGCGGCGCCCATGCGCAAAGGCGAGCTCGCAGGCCACAAGGGCAAGCAGCCGGGAACCGATCCCAAGGGCAGGGAAGTCAAACTCGGATGCGTGTTCACCCAGTCGGGCTGCGACGAGGATGGCTATGCGGTGCGCGACGAGGGTTCAACCACGTATGTCGCCGGCATCGAAAGCAGCAGCTTCTTCGGCGAGCGCATCTACAACGAAGCGCTTCGCCGCGGCATCGAGCAGGCTGCGCGCGTCGTCGTGCTCACAGACGGGGCTGCGTACAACCGCACGATCAAGGACGTGCATTTCCACGGGGCGCTGCACATCGTCGATCTCTACCATGCAGGCGAACACCTGACTGCGCTGATGGATCTGCTCCGCATCGCCCCGTCCGACCGGAAGAAGTGGCTGGACTGGTTGGACGGAGGCCGAATCGATGCGTTGGCGGCTGAGGCGAAGCAGCATCTCCCATCGCGTGGCAAGCGCCGGAAGGAGGCGAAACGGGAAATCAACTTCTTCATGAAGAACGAGAAACGCATGCAGTATGCGGAGTTTCGCAGACAGGGACTCTTCGTCGGCTCGGGCGTCATCGAGGCGGGATGCAGGACGGCCGTCGGAACCCGATGCAAGCAATCGGGCATGTTCTGGTCGGTTCGCGGCGCCCATGCCATCCTGCAACTCAGGTGCTGCATTCTATCGGGCAGGTTCGACGCCGCCTGGGAAGACCTCGCGTGCGACCGGCGGGTTCAGTGCGAGGTTCCCGCCGCCTGACCCACTACCATGTCGTGCGCCCGTTGTCAACACGTATTGTCTGAAAATTAGTTATCAGTCGCCGGGGTGTCGGGCATGCAGAGGGCATTCATCTTCTCGACCGATTTCCAGTCGCGAGTGCGTGATTGCGTGATTGCG
>JAAZAI010000286.1 GCA_012514445.1 Lentisphaerota bacterium | reverse complement strand
GTCCATCGTCAGTATCTCGTCATGTTTGGCATTCATAGGCTGCTCCGGGCACCCCCTTGCCAGTTAAAACCTGGTTCAATCATCTGTGCGCGGGTATTATCCATATTTCACCGCTGTTCACAATGGTAAAATAGCGCCGATCTGGATGGGCGCTACCCGGCGGCGCGGTCAAACCAGGCGTCCGAGGCGGCCGCCCAGTGACTCTCTGGTGGGTTCATGCAGGCTGGCGAGGCCTGTCCGGGGGCAAGGATGCCGCCTGAACAGGCCGACCCGGTCACGCCGAGGGCGGTAGGCCCGTGCGATGACCGAGAGTGGTTCGAGTGGGGTTGTTCCTGGGGAGCCATTTTATTTCGCGGAAGTTTTCCGCACCATCCTGTTAACAGAAGCGCCCGGTCACAAGCGTGATCGGGCGTTTCGCTTTTTGCGCCGATTCCACGGGGTTTCGGCGATCCCGCCCCGCCGGTCGGATTCTCTGTTCCGAAACGGAGAAAATGGGGTCCGAGCGATAACGTATACGTTTCGCCTCGGACCCCGAGAGCAACCCCAAAAACTCTCCCGCTCTCTGGTGAACAGCTCGCCAGTGGTTAACAGGTTCGTTCGTCTCGGACCCCAGAGCCATTTCGAACTCTCTCTGCGTGGTGCGAGACCGTGCGGGAGTCTGCCGAATCCGCTGAATTCGGCTGTTGCCAGAGGCAGGCACACCCGATATATTGTTCTGCACAAACGACCAATGGTTGGTCTTCACCGCAGATAGATTATGGAGGCCGTTATGCCCCCGGCACTGTTGAAATCTTGGATTGACGGACTGCAGGCGAGCGGCCGGTACTCGTTCTTGAGGTCGGAGGCGGTCCATGACAGCGGACTGACGCCCAACGCCGTCTCGAAAGCGCTGCGACAAGCCGCCAGGGACGGCCGAATCGTCCGGCTCAAAGAGTACGCTTACGTGATCGTCCCGCTTGAGTACCGGACGGCGGGCGCTCCGCCCCCCTCGTGGTTCATCCATGACCTGATGACGGCGATGAAACTGCCGTACTACGTCGGATTGCTTAGCGCTGCTGCCCTGCAGGGCGCGTCCCATCAACAGCCCCAGGTGTTCCAAGTCATAACGGATCGCTCCGTACGCCCGATCCCGGTCGGACGCACGAAGCTTCAGTTCCTCGCCAGCAAGTATGTCTCACGGGCCGCAGTCAAGGAACTGAAGACGCCGACCGGAATGATGCGCGTCTCCGCGCCCGAAACGACCGTCGTGGATTTAGTGCGATTCGCCAAGGCGGCGGGACATCTCGATCACGTGGCGGCATTGATCGCGGAACTGTCGCCTGCGCTCGATCCAAAGCGGCTGATGGCTTCGGTACGCGCGGTGGACGACATCCCCAACGCCCAGCGTCTGGGCTACATCCTGGACCGGGTTCGCCAAAGGGCGATTTCCGACGTGCTCCATGCATGTGTCGAACCGCGCATCCAACGCACGCAGTTGCTGCGGCCGGGACGACCAGCCAACGGCGCGACCGAAGACCGTCGCTGGAGATTGCTGATCAACTCACCGTTGGAGGTGGAGTCATGATCCAGCAGGCGTACATCACCGCCTGGCGTGCCGTCGCGCCTTGGCCGGACGACGCCCAGGTCGAACAGGATCTGGCGCTTTCGCGGGCTGTGGTGCAGATATTCCAGAGG
>JAAZAI010000285.1 GCA_012514445.1 Lentisphaerota bacterium | reverse complement strand
CGAATGCGCGCTCGTCGAGCGGCGCTTCGCCGACGCCGAGCAGATCCTGCTCGACCGCTACGCCACGTCCGATCCCACCAGCCCGCTGCGCCACATCGGCCTCGCCCGCGTGCGGATGGCGCGCGGCGACTACAACGAGGCGCTCAAGGAGCTCGACGTCATGGAGAGCGCCGCGCAGCGCGGCACCGTGCTCACGCTGCTCTACCACGGCCTCACCGAGAGCGACTGGATCCCCCTCACCTCGGCGCGCCGCCTTCGCGAGCACGTCAACGCCCTCCAGGACGCCGGCTTCGTCTTCGTCTCTCCGCTGGACATTCCGCGCTACGCCGGGCTGCGGGAAGGGGAGTCCGCCCTCGCCGCGGAGCGCAAGCTGCCCTGGCTGGCCCGCACGATCGATTCCCTGGTCTACCAGGTTTCGGGCTACCGCCGCTTCCGTCCCGAGGACTCCCGCGACTTCCGCGACGAGAAGCCGATGAAACGCGTCGCCATCACCTTCGACGACGGCCTGCGCTCCTCGTTCATGCTGGGCAGCGAGGTCGCCCAGTACGCGGGCGCGCCCTTCGGCATGTTCGTCATCACCAAGCCCCAGAAGGACTACCAGCCCGCCGTCGGCGGATGGGAGGAGTTTCGCAAGGCCGTCCAGTCGGGCAACTGGATCATCGGCAGCCACCTCTACGACGCGCACAACCCCGCCCCCGTCGACCGCGAGGGCCGGGATGTCCGGCTGGGGCTGCCGAACCGCCTCTGGCTCCCCGAGAAGAACCGGATCGAGTCGATGAACGAGTGGGATGCGCGCATGCGCCGCGAGTTCGCCCTCAGCCGCCAGATCCTCAAGAGCGAGATGCGGGAGTTCGACTCGGCGATCCCTTTCTGCGCCTATCCCTATGGCGACGTCGGGCAGGAGTCCACCTGCAACCTGGTCGGCCTGCGCAACCCGCTCAAGAGCATCATCGGGGAGGCCGCGCGCCACTACAGCCTCGGCTTCGTCCAAAGTCCCAGCGGCTACACGACCGTGGGCGACAGCCTGATGCTCTCGCGCCGCTACGAGCCCCGGTGGAACGACGAGGGGGCCGACGTCGTGAGCGCCGTCTACGAAACGCACCCGGTCTTCCTCGCCCGCAAGACGCGCGTGGATCTCGCCCTGCTCATGAACAAGCCCCACATGGCCGAGAAGATGCTCTTCCTGCTCCGCCGCGACGGCTATCCCGAAGCGCTCTGCCGCGAGATCGAGGCGGACGTGCGCGAGCACTTCCGCAACATCCAGGCCAAGGCCGAGCGCCCTCTCGTCGCCGCGCGCGCGCTGCGATCGGACGCGGGCCTCGAGGGCGATTCGGACCAGCCGGCCGATCCGACGTTCGATCCCTTCGACCCCGACGTCGATCCCGACGCGGCCGCGGCGATGGCCAAGTCCGCGCAGGCCGCCTCCACCGCCCGCCAGGCCAACAAGCCGGGCGCCGGGATGTCGGACGGGGAATCCGGAGAAGTCGATCTTGGCGATGAATCTCCCTTCTTCGCCCCGGACCAGCCCACGCTCTATGGCGAAGTCGAGAACACCAAGGCGATCGACCAGTTCGCCATCAACCGCGCTCTCGCCAGGGCGGGCTTCAACCTCAATCCCAATTCCACGCTCTCGGGCGAAGTCTCGATCACGGACATCGACCAGACCGTCCATCCTCGCTGGAACGCGATCACCAACGACATGACGAAAGTCCTTGAAAGGGACTTCGACGCCACGAAGACGGACGCCCGCCTGCGCTATTCGCACCGCATGGAGAGCGGCGCGATCTTCTCGATGGCCCTCGGCATGGCCCAGCTCGAGCTCAACCACGACGACGAGAACACCGCCGATCTGGAGGACGAAGTGGGCTCCGAGACCTTCTGGCGCGACGACGGCGACTCCGAGATCGTCGGCGAGATCAGCTTCTTCTGGCGGCCGCGCAACGACATGGCGCTGCGCGTCTTCTACGCCCGCGACCTCGTCCAGACCGCGGTCAAGCTCGTCTCCTTCGACTCGCTGGCCGGTACGATGGCTTGGCGACCCTTCGACAACCTCGACATCCAGACGCGCGCCCAGTACTGGGCCTACTCCGACGACAACGCGCTCTTCAACATGCAGGGCAGTGCGCTCTTCGAGGTCCTTCCCGACGTCGGCATCCACTCCGGCCTCGAGGGCTATGTCATCTCCTCCAGCCACGGCTGCGACTACTACTGGACCCCCTACTGGGACCAGCGCGTCAACTGGCTTCTGCGCTACCAGAAGGTCCACCAGGGCTACGAGTTCTTCCTCGACTTCATGACTGGACTCCAGCGGGAGGACGGTCGGCCGCTGCGGCGCCGCCAGGACGACGGTCTCTCGCAAAGCTCGGACTGGGGCTACATCTGGGGTTTCCGGGGCAAGTACGAGCAGCGCCTCAACCAGACCTTCACCCTGGGCGTCGAGGGCAACGTCAACGCCTTGCGGGACTACGTGGACCACCAGATCGTCCTCGGGATTTCGGCGCAGTTCTAGCGCCCGTGCAACACCAACAAAAGGAGCAGAGATGGATTTGACGTTTTTCGGGGCGGCTCAGACAACGACGGGCT
>JAAZAI010000284.1 GCA_012514445.1 Lentisphaerota bacterium | reverse complement strand
GGCCACGACGACGGCCCGAATCAGCCTCCCTGTTGAACTCGGAGGCAAGCGATCGAGGCGGCGCGAGGTGGCGTCCGCGGAATTCCGTCTCGCCTCGTGGGAACATGAGGCGATGCGTCGCGACAAGGTCGCGCAGACCCGACGCGATTTCGTCGACGTGCTCGCCGCCCAGGAGCGCGTCGCGCTCGG
Source organism: Lentisphaerota bacterium (assembly GCA_012514445.1). Taxonomy (GTDB): domain Bacteria; phylum Verrucomicrobiota; class Kiritimatiellia; order RFP12; family UBA3636; genus JAAZAI01. Next base: position 6,296 of record JAAZAI010000284.1, on the reverse strand, counting down.
CGAGGAATCCCTCTCGCTTGCGGAGGCCCTGTTGGCAAACGCCGACGCGCGCGTCAAAGCCGGCAAGATCCCGGAACTCGAGCGAAGCAAGGCCGAGGTCGAAGTCTCCTCCGCGCGGATCAAGCGCGACCGCGTCCGGCGCGAACTCGAGGTGCATCGCAGACGGCTCGCGTCGAACTGGGGCGATCGGGCGGCGCGATTCCCCAAGGCCGCGGGATCGCTCGAAACCTTCCGCGAAATCGGCTCCACCAACGCACTGTCCGCCAATCTGGAGCTGGCGCCGGAAGTGGCCCGCTGGGCCGACGAAATCGCGGCAAGCCGAGCCCGGCTCGCCGTGGAGGAGGCCAGTCGGACGCCGGACGTCACGTTGAGCGCCGGGGTGAGCCGTGCCGAAGAGGATGGATCGACGGCCTTCGTCGCCGGGCTTTCCATCCCGCTGCCGCTGTTCGACCGCAACGCCGGCAACGTCGAAGCGGCCCGCGAGGCCGCCCGGGGATTCGAGCACAGGCTGCGCGCGGCCCGTCTGAGCGCGGAGATCGCCCTTGCCGAGATCCTCGATCAGATCGAAACTGGGCGAGCCGAAGCCGTAGCCCTCCGCGACACGCTGCTGCCGGCCGCCCGGCAGGCGTTCGAGGCCGCGCAGACCGGATACGAGCAGGGCAAGTTCGCCTTCATCGACGTGATCGACGCGCAACGCACGCTCGCCGAGGCCCGTGCGCGCCATCTGGACGCCCTCGCCAACTACCACAAAGCTCACATCGAACTCGAACGGCTGACGGGCGCGCCGCTCGAATCCCTTTACGAGTAGACCGACGCCATTCGAAATCAAGGAGACACCGTATGAACTTCAAAAAATGGATGATCGCATGCATGGCCGTGCTTGTCGCCGGAACGCTCTTCTTCGTGGCGGACACCGGCCACGCCGAAGCGGAGCATGATCACGCCGACGAGGTCGGCCTCGGGCACGACGAACACGGTCACGCTCATGTGGATGGGGAGGCGGAATCCGCCGTGGCCGCTGAACAGGCGCACGCAGACGAGGCGGACGACGTGCACGACGACGCGTTGCGCCTGACACTCGAGCAGCGGGTGCGTTTCGGCATCGTGGTCACGAACGCCGCGCCGGGGACGTTGAAAAACGAGATCCGGCTGACGGGCGTCGTTTCCTTCGATGAGGATCGCCTCGCGCATCTGACGCCGCGCGTGTCGGGCGTCGCCACGGCGATACGCAAGACCGTCGGCGATTCGGTCAAGGCGGGCGAAGTCATGGCCGTGATCGAGAGTCGCGAGGTGGCCGAGGCCAAGGCCGACTACCTTGCCGCGAAGGCCCGCGCGGCGCTCGCGGAGAAAACCCATCGCCGGGAGCTGGCCCTGCGAGAGCAGAAGGTCTCCTCGGAACAAGAGCTTCTGGATGCCGAGCAGGCGTTGGCCGAGGCCCGGATCGCCTTGCGCCTCTCCGAACAGAGGCTCCACGCGATCGGTCTGACCGAACCGGCGGTGGCCGCTCTCGACGATCGCCACGACGAGGCGATCTCTCGCTACGACGTCGTATCGCCCATCGACGGCATCGTCACGTCCAAGCACATCGCCCTGGGCGAAAGCTTGGCTCCCGACGCCGACATCTTCACCGTGGCGGACCTCGCGAACGTCTGGATCAACCTCGCGGTCCACACCCGGGATCTGAACGTTATCCGCAAGGACGACGACGTGCTGCTGCGCAGCGTCCATGACGGCGCCGAAGCGCGGGGGCGCGTCGCCATGATCACGCCATTCGTCGACGAGGCGACCCGTTCCGCGACCGCGCGGGTGATCGTGGACAACGCGCAGGGCCGCTGGTTGCCGGGGACTTTTGCGACGGGCTTCATCGCGAAGTCCGCAGACGAGCTTCCCGTCGTCGTTCCGCGCGGCGCCGTGCAGAACATCGAAGGGCGTGACGTGGTGTTCGTCGAGCACGAGGGAGCCTTCGAGATGGCGCCCGTCGCGCTCGGGCGCTCGGATTCCGCCTCCGTGGAAATCACCTCCGGCCTTCGGGCCGGCACCCCCTATGTCTCCGATGGCGCGTTCCAGCTCAAGGCCGTCGTCGTCACCTCCGCGCTCGACTCCCATGCCGGGCACGGGCATTGATCCGGGAGAACGCCACACATGATTGACAACGTCATCCAGGGGGCGCTGAAACTGCCGGCCCTCGTCATCATCGCCGTTCTGGCTCTTGTCGGGATCGGCGTCCACCAATACCAGCGGATGCCCGTAGACGCGTTCCCGGACATCTCGCCCATCATGGTTCCCGTGTTCGCGGAAGGCCATGGCATGGCTCCCGAGGAGATCGAGCGGCTGATCACGTATCCCATCGAGTCGGCCATGAACGGGCTGCCCGACGTCACGCAGATCAAATCGACCTCCGCGTTCGGCATGGCCGTGGTCTACGTCTACTTCAAGGACGACACCGACATCTACTTCGCCCGCCAGCTCGTCGGCGAACGGCTGGCAGGCGTGGCGGCGGAGCTGCCGAAGACGGACGAACCGCCTTCGCTCGGCCCGATCTCGACGGGGCTCGGACAGATTTTCCTCTACTATCTGGAGGCGGACGAGGACCGGGTCGACACCGGGGGAAAGCCGCTGGACACCTGGCTGCGCGAACTGAACGACTGGGTCGTCAAGTTCCAGCTCCAGACGGTTCCCGGGGTCACCGAAATCCTCTCCATCGGCGGCCATGTCCTGCAGTACCAGATCCAGGTCAATCCGAACGCGCTGCTGAAGTACGGGCTGAAACTGTCGGATCTCGTCGATGCGGTCAATGCCAACAACCGCAACGTCGGCGGACAGTTCCTCGTTCTGGGTTCGGAGGAGCATCTCGTGCGGGGCGTCGGTCTGCTCGAGAGCCTCGACGATCTGCGCAACATCCCGGTCAAAGAGTCGGGCGGGCGGCCTGTGCTGCTTTCCGATGTCGCGGACGTCGCGTTCGGCAATGAAATCCGGCGTGGCGTCGTCAGCCGCAACGGCGAACGCGAGGTCGTCTCCGGATTGGTGCTGAAGCTTTTCGGGGAGAACACGTCGGAGGTGATCGCGCGCCTCCACGCGAAGCTCGACGACGTCAAGCGGACGCTGCCGCCGGGCGTCGCGCTCGTGCCCTACTACGACCAGTCCGAACTCGTCCGGGAGGCGACGTGGACGGTGAAGGAGTCCTTGCTGATCGGGGGAGTCCTCGTCGTCATCACCCTGGGCCTGTTTCTCGGGAATTTTCGCGCGGCGTTCATCGTGGCGGTGTCGCTTCCCGTCTGCGCGCTCTTCGCGGTGCTGTGCATGGGCGCGCAGGGGCTTTCGGCCAACTTGATGTCGCTGGGCGGCATCGCCATCGCGATCGGCATGCTGGGCGACGGCGCGACCGTCATGGTGGAGAACATCTTCCGCCACCTAGGGGAGCGGGGCGGAGGCCGGGAATCGAAGACGGCCATCGTGCTGGCGGCGGCGCGGGAGGTCAGCCGGCCGACCGTTTTTTCGATCGCCATCATCATCCTCGTCTTCGTGCCGCTCTTCACGTTGCAGGGCGTCGAAGGCAAGATGTTCTCCCCGATGGCCTTCACGATCGGTTTCGCGCTGCTCGGTTCGCTGTTCGTGGCGATCTTGGTGGCGCCGGTGCTCTCGCTGGTCCTGCTCCGGCATGCTCCGGCGAAGGAACTGGCGCTGGTCGGGCTGCTCAAGGCGGCCTACCGGCCGATGCTGGCCGCGGCGCTGCGCTTCCGCCACCTCGTCGTCGCGGTCTCGATCATCTTGCTGCTGGCGAGTCTGGCGGTGGTGCCGCGGCTCGGGACGGAGTTCATGCCGACGCTCGAAGAGGGCTCGATCCTCGTCGGGGCGACGCTGGCTCCGTCGATTTCGCTGGAGGAGGGGACCCGGCTGGTCATGGCGATGGAGCGCGAGATCGTCAAGCTCGATCCCGTCGCCGAGGTCATCTCCCGCGTCGGCCGTCCCGAGGCGGGCAGCCATCCGCATCCCGTCAACTACGCGGAAATCCAGATTGCGCTGAAGCCGCTCGGAGATTGGCGGGAGTACCAGGACAAGGCCGAACTCGTCGAGGCCATCACGGCGGCGTTAAAGCCCTTCCCGGGCGTCCAGCTCAACTTCACGCAGCCGATCCAGAACGCGTTCGACGAACTGCTCTCCGGCATCAAAGCCCAATTGGCGATCAAGCTCTATGGCGAGGATCTCTCGGTGCTTCGCGAGAAGGCGGAGGAAATCCGCGGCGCCGTCGAGACGGTGCCCGGCCTCGTCGACCTGTCGAGCGAGCAGAGCTTCGGCCAGCCCCAGATCCAGATCGTCGCGAACCGCGAGGCGTGTGCGCGCTACGGCGTCACCGTCGACGAGATCATGGAGACGGTCGAGCTCGCCGTGGGCGGCGAGGTCGTCGACAGCATCTTCTTGAACACGCGACGCTTCGGCATCCACCTCCGCTTCCAGGAGGCGTACCGGTCCGATCCCGAGGCCATCGGCGGCATTCTGGTCGCGACGGGCGCGGGAGGGACGATCCCGCTGTCGCAGGTCGCGGCGGTGCGCCAGGTCAATGGTCCCATTCAGATCAACCGGGAGAAGAACCAGCGCCGCTGGATCGTGCAGGGCAATGTGCGCGGACGCGATCTCGGGGGCGTCGTCGCCGACATCCGCCGCCGCATCGCCGACACCGTCTCGCTGCCGCCCGGCTACACGGTGGAGTACGGCGGACAGTTCGAAAACCAGCAGCGCGCCATGAAGCGGCTCTCCCTGATCGTCCCGACGGTCCTGGCCTTGGTCGTCGTGATGCTCTGGCTGTCTTTCGGCGTCATGCGCCACGCGCTGATCATCATCGCCAACGTTCCGCTCGCGCTGGTCGGGGGCATCCTCGGCCTGCTGTTCACGGGCGAATACCTCTCCGTGCCGGCGGCCGTGGGCTTCATCGCGCTGCTCGGCATCGCCGTCCAGAACGGCATGGTGCTCGTCAGTTGCTTCAACGATTTGACGGCCCGCGGTCTCTCTCCGCGCGAAGCGGTGGGGCAGGGCGCGGAGCAGCGATTGCGGCCGGTGTTGATGACGGCGCTGACGACGATTTTCGGGCTTCTGCCCCTTCTCGTCGCCCGGGGCGTCGGAGCCGATGTCCAGCGGCCTCTGGCGATCGTCGTCGTGTTCGGCCTTTTCACGTCTACGCTGCTGACGCTTTTCGTCATCCCCGCGGTCTACGTGTGGATCGAGGAGCGGACTCGGCGCCGGCCGGGTTGAGATCCGAAGGTCGCTCTGTTCCGGCCTCGGTCGGGGCCGGAACGGAGCCGATGTCGATGGTTATTTGAACGCGGCGCGGAGGATGTCGAGAACCTTGCGCAAGGCGGGCGCCGACTTGTCGGCGATGCCGCCTTCGACCGCCATGTCCCCGCGGTAGCCGGCCTGGGCCAGGGCGTTGGCGAAGGGCGAGAAGTCGCAGGGCTCCTCGCCGGGTGCGCGGCGGTTCGTCGTCGTGGCGACATGGGTGTGGAAGATGCGGTCGCCGTTGCGGACGATCTGCTCGGCCGTGTCGCCGTTGAGCGTCCAGTGGTAGCCGTCGACCAGGATGCCCACGTCGGGGTCGCCGACATCGTCGATCAGGGCGCGGATGTCCTCGATCATGTTCAGGGTGTTGGTTTCGGCGGTTCGCAGATCTTCGACCACCAGCTTGACGCCGGCGGCGCGCGCCACGGGCGCGAGCGCTCGGACGAAGTCGCCGATCTGCGCGATGGCCTTGTCCATGGGCCACCCCTCGGGGCACTTGCGGGCGCCGCCGGAGCCGAAGCAGATGGTTTTGATGCCGAGGCGGCCGGCGCGGCCGAGGCCGGTCGCGCAGTAGGCGACGGCCTTGGGCAAGTTTGCCTCGGGTCCGGCGATCGCGTAGCCTCCGGGGAGGAGGCAGTTCGTATTGCGAACGGGTAGCGCGCAACCGGCGTAGCGCGCGGCGTAGGCATCCTCGAACTCGGCCTGGGAGGCTGCGGGCAAGACGAGGTCGCCGAAGTTGGCGTCGATGAAGGTGAATCCGGCGGCGCGCGCCGCTTCTGCGATCTCGGGGCCAGAGCAAATTCCGAATTCCATGGTATGATCTCCAGATTGTGTGGGGGAATTGTTGCCGCACATCATATCACAAAGGCGACTGGCGGGGCAATGGACGGATGGAATCGGTCAGTCGCCGGGATTAAGCCGAATGCCCCGCGAACGTAGAGAACACGCTCGGCGACCGCCCGATTACAGTGAGGAGTGAGTGGAGCATGGTGAGGAGTTGTGGCTGGGGGCACCCCAGACCCCGT
>JAAZAI010000283.1 GCA_012514445.1 Lentisphaerota bacterium | reverse complement strand
GATGCTCGACGACCTCAGGCGGCGCGAGCCGGATGCCGAGGCGCTGAAGGCGTTCTGCGCCAAGTACGAACTGCGCTCGATCCTCGACAGGATCCTGCCCGGAAGCGGCGGGGCCCCGGCGGCGCCGGCCGCGAAACCCGCGCTCCGCGCGGCGGAGGCGCCGGCGTCCGGGACGCCCGCCGAGGGCGCGGAGGCCGCCGTCGAGTATGGCACGGTCCACACCGTGCCACACCGTTACGAGCTCTGCGACACGGAGGCGAAGATCGCGCGCCTGGCGGCGAAGCTGGCGAAGGCGGAGGCGTTCGCGTTCGACACGGAGACGACGGGGCTCGATCCGCGCAGCGCGGAGCTGGTGGGGATGTCCTTCGCCCTCGTGCCGCACGAGGCCTACTACGTGCCGGTCGCCCTGCCCGCGAAGATCCCGGCGGCCCCCGCGGACGAGCTGCCGCTGTTCGCGGCGGGCGGCGCCGTGGCGGAGCCCGCGCCGTCGACGGGCGAGCAGCTCTTCTTCGATTTCGGCGGCGCGGCGGCGAAGGACAAGCCCGCGCTGCCGTCGCTGGCGAAGGTGGTCGAGATGTTCTCCGGCGTCTTCGCCGACCCGTCGATCGCGAAGATCGGGCACAACCTGAAATACGACCTGCACGTGCTGCGCAAGGCGGGCATCGAGGTGGCCGGGCGGCTTTCGGATTCCATGCTGGCGCACTACGTCTACGATCCCACGGCGCGCCACGGGATGGATCCGCTGGCCCGCGAGTACCTGCGCTACGATCCGATCCCCATCACCGCGCTCATCGGCGAACGCGGCAAGAGCCAGATCACGATGGACCAGGTGGACGTCGCCCGCGCCGCGGAGTACGCCGCGGAGGATGCGGACGTCACGTTGCTGCTCCACGAGGCGCTGCTGCCGCTCGTCCGGGCGGCCGGCGCGGAGCCGGCCTTGGAGCGGTGCGAGAATCCGCTCGTGCGCGTGCTGCTGGACATGGAGAGCGAAGGCATCCGGATTGATCCCGGCGCGCTGGCGGAGGCAAGCGGCGAGCTGGGCGAGGAGATCGCGACTCTCGAGCGCAAGATCCACGAGCTGGCTGGAATGGAATTCAACATCGCCTCCAACCCGCAGCTCGCGAAGGTGCTCTTCGAGCATCTCAAGCTGCCGGCCGGCGGCAAGACCTCCCTGGGGCAGCTCTCCACCGGCGAGGAGGTGCTGCAGGATCTCGCGTCCGCGCACCCGATCGTCCCCCGGATCCTCGACTACCGCGCCTGCACCAAGCTCAAGTCGACGTACGTGGACAAGCTGCCCCGCTGCATCGACCCCCGCACGGGCCGCATCCACACGAGCTTCAACCAAGCGCTGGCGGAGACGGGGCGGCTCTCTTCGGACAACCCGAACCTGCAGAACATCCCGATCCGAACCGAGCGCGGCCGGCGCATCCGCGCGGCGTTCATCGCGCGCGACGACGGCCACCGGCTCATCGCCGCCGACTACTCCCAGATCGAACTGCGGGTGATGGCGTCGCTGAGCGGCGACGAGGCCATGATCGCGGCGTTCGCGGCGGATCAGGACATCCATCTCGACACGGCGTCACGCGTCTACGGCGTGCCGTCGGCCGACGTCACCAAGGAGATGCGTTCCTACTGCAAGATGGTCAACTTCGGCATCATCTACGGCATTTCGGCCTTCGGGCTGGCGCAGCGCCTCGGGACGACGCGCACCAAGGCGGACGAGCTGATCAAGGCCTACTTCGACCTCTACCCCGGCGTCAAGCGCTACATGGACCGGACGATCGCCGAGGCGAGGGAGAAGGGGCATGTGACGACGCTGCTCGGGCGGCGGCGTCCGCTGCGGGACATCCAGTCGCGCAACGCGACGGTGCGCGCGGCGGCGGAGCGCACGGCGATCAACACGCCGGTGCAGGGAAGCGCGGCGGATTTGATCAAGCTCGCGATGGTGGAGGTCCACGGCGAACTCCAGAAGCGGAAGCTGCGCACGCGCCTCGTGCTGCAAGTCCACGACGAACTCGTCTTCGACGCGCCCGCGGAGGAAGTCGAGGCCGTCTCCGACATCATCCGCCGCTGCATGACGGGCGTGATGACGCTGGCCGTTCCGCTCAAGGTAGACATCGGAATCGGCCGGAACTGGCTCGAAGCGCACTGATTGAAGTTCAACGAGAGCGTTCGGTTATGTTGATGAAGAAATTTTAAGGGTCTGTCCCCTAAACCTAAAGAGACGGGATGGAGCACCTTTCCCTTGAGCCATTTGATGAAGGCGGCCGAGAGAATGAGCGCCCAGGACTCTTCGG
>JAAZAI010000282.1 GCA_012514445.1 Lentisphaerota bacterium | reverse complement strand
GGAATCCGCCACGGACGCCTGAGCCAAAGCGAGGCAAAGCCCCAGGCACGCAAATATCTTTTTTGATGCCAGACCAGCGACCACGAAATTTCCCTTTCGTTGTATTTTTGTGGCATGGTACCAGACAGGACGTGCCGCGGCAAGCGCGAACGCCGTGCCGCAAAGGGTGCGTGTCAGGATCGTGACAGGGTTTCGGATTTTGATGGTGTACGTGTCGCTCATGGAGATGGCGCGCCGCCAGGGGCGGCTCTCGTAAAAAATCAGGGGCCACACCCTTAAATAAAAAATCAGGGGCCACACCCTTAAAGAATCAGGGGCCACGCCCTAGAAAAGTGTCAAATCCGGTTCCGGGAAACCCCTTCGAAACCCGCATGAGGGCAGGAAGGTTGAGATTAAAATCCGAGGCGGACGCGCGGGGCGCAGCCAAACGCAGATGGGATCACCATTCACGTTTCGCTGTCGCGGGGTTCGTCGAGATCAACGCGATAGAGTTTGCGCAATCCGGCCATCACGGTTTCAAGGGAGATCGTCTTCAGTCTGCCCTCGGCCGATCCCGAAACAGATCAAGCCCTTTTACCACGGGACCTCCTTGATCATCTGATCGAGCGCCGCCAGAACTCGTTCGTCCTGTGTTTCTCTCAACGACAGATAAAGCGACAGCCGAGAACAAGCATCTCTGATTCAGAGCCTCTGCCCAGAAGAAGCGATACCGATCCTGGAGAAACAGTGGGATGCGCGCCTCGGTATCCCAAGGAGCGACCACCACCCTGATGCCGAGGACGTCGTCGAGATAGCGTTCGATTTTGCGGCATGGGTCTGTCATGGCTTTCTTAACTCTGAAATGCACTATATCACAGCGAGAGTTAGAGTGCAACAATGAGGTTACACAAAGCGAGAGTGCGGTAACGCGCGACGCAATGGTAAATCTAGGCACGAACGCACGAAGGCCTCGCGACTTGTTGCGCCGACAGAGCGATTGTGCGACAATGGCACCCAATGCGCGAGACGGGCGTCTCGGGCGTCAATGGCCGGACAAGGTGAAGATGAAGGAACGGATAGAAAATCGTGGGTGTGAGTGTGTGAGCCTGGGGGTGTTGCCCCGTTCCCATACTCCCATGCTCCCACACACACATACCCACACACTTCCACACCCAAATACCCACACACACCCACACACCCACACACTCACACACCTCGAATTTCTCGTCGTCGCGCTGGCGGCCGCCGCGCTGGCCGGGTGCGGCCGGGAGGCGGAGGAACCCGCGACGCGGGAGTATCGCTGGCCGGTCATGGGCACGTTCGGCAGCCTCGTCGTGAACGGGGAAGACGGCGACGCGGCGATGGCGATCGCGCGCGACGCCGTCGAGGAGGTGAACGCGGCGCTCTCCGCGTTCAACCCCACGAGCGACGTGTCCCGCGTCAACGCGAAGGCGGGAAGCGGCGAATTCGTGCAGACCGGAATCCATTTCCAGACGATGATGGCGGCGTCCCGACAGTGCCACGACGCGAGCGGCGGCGCCTTCAATCCCGCCGTCGGGCCGCTGGTGGAGGCGTGGGGGGTTTTCCGGGGCGGCGCCGCCCATGTCTTTCCCCCGTCGGAGACGGCCATCGCCGAGGCGCTGCCCCTCTGCGACTTCGCTCAGGCCGAGATGCGCCCGGACGGCGCGGCGCGGCTGAACCGGGAGGGAATGCGGCTCGATTTCGGCGCGATCGCCAAGGGCTATGCGGTGGACGTCGCGTTCGAGCGATTGGCGGCGGCCGGCCACACGAACTGCATCGTGAACCTGGGCGGCAACATGCGTTGCAACGGAGAGCGCCCGGACGGAGGCTCGTGGCGCGTGGCCGTGCGCGATCCCCGCGACGGCCTGGACGGCGAGTCGATGGGCATGCTGCGGCTCGGCGGCGGCCTGGCGGTGGCGACCTCGGGCGACTACGAGCAGTTCTTCGAACTGGACGGCCGACGCTACGCCCACATCATGGACCCCCGCACGGGCCGGCCCGTGGCCGGCATGGCGCAGGTGACGGTCGTCGCGCGCACGGCCGCGGAAGCGGACGCGCTCTCGACCGCGTGCTTCGTGCTCGGCGCGGAGGCGGGCGCGGCGCTGCTGGCGAAGCATCCGGGCAGCGGGGCGATGTTCGTGACGATCGACGACTCGGGCGCGCTGGACTGGACGATGGCGGGCGACTTCGCGAAGCATTATCGGAAGGAGCGCTGAGACATGGGAGCCGGAGAGAGTCCAATGATGGATTCCGCGTATTCGCTGACGCCCGAGGAGATCGCGGCGGCCGTCGAGGCGTGCGGCGAGAAGCCGTGGCGGGCCGCGCAGGTGTGTCAGTGGCTGTACGGCGGCCGCGCGGAGCGCTGGGACGCGATGACCAACGTGCCGGCCGCGTTGCGGCAGGCGATGGCCGGGCGGTTGCGCGACCTCGACGGCACGGCGCGCGTGCGGGAGGTGGCGGCCGAGGGCGGCGCGACGACAAAGCTGCTGCTGGGCCTGCATGACGGCGAGATGATCGAGACCGTGATCATCCCCGCGCGGGACCGCAACACCGTGTGCGTGTCGAGCCAGGTGGGCTGCGCCTTCCGGTGCGCGTTCTGCGCGAGCGGCCTGCACGGCGTGGCGCGGAGCCTCTCGTGCGGCGAAATCGTGGCGCAGGTGGTGCGCGCCGCGCAGCGCATTGGTCGGCGTCCGGACAATGTCGTGTTCATGGGCATCGGCGAGCCCTTTGCGAACTACGACGCCGTGCTGAAGGCGGCGCGCCTCATGAACGACCCGCGCGGGCTGGGAATCGGCGCGCGCAAGATCACGATCAGCACGTGCGGCGTGGTGCCCGGCATCGAGCGCCTGGCGGACGAGGGGACGCAGTTCGAGCTGTCCGTCTCGCTGCACGCGCCCACGCAGGCGCTGCGGGAGAAGCTGATGCCGGTGGCCTCGCAGTGGAGCCTCGACGCGCTGATGGCGGCGTGTCGCGACTACACGGCGCAGACGAACCGGATCATCACCTTCGAGTACACGTTGGTGGCGGGCTTCAACGACAGGCCCGAGCACGCGCGGTTGCTTGTGGCGCTGCTGCGCGGTTTGAAGTGCCGAGTCAACCTCATCCCGCTGAACCCCGTGAAGGAGTTCGCGGGCGAGGCGCCCGATCCCCGCGACTGCGAGGATTTCCTGGCGTTTCTCGAGCGGCACGGTGTGAACACCACCCTGCGCCGGTCCAAGGGCCGGGGCGTCAACGCCAGCTGCGGCCAGCTGCGGCTCCGGGCTTTTCAGCGTTAAGGCACCTCTTTCGAACAGAAATGAGAGTGGTGACGGTTGCCGCAACGCCCGTTCCAGATGTTCGACATCCCTTCGACGAACTGAACCAGATCATGTACTGCGCGGGAAAGAACGCAACGATATTCGGAGGAACCGGGAAACGGGATATTTTTGCTTCCATTGACAACGCACGCCGGTATTCGCTACAGTTGAGCCTGTCAGCACAACATCACGCGCCTGAGCGCTACACCGAACCTACGCCATGCCAAACCATCAAACCTACAAGGAGCAGTTGAACGGGGGTTTCATTGGCAAGTCGTTGACGGGAATCTGCTTGCGCAAAACCGGCGCTTCACTTGATGGGTGAAAAAGTAACGGCGTT
>JAAZAI010000281.1 GCA_012514445.1 Lentisphaerota bacterium | reverse complement strand
TCCCCGGCCAGAGCGATTCGTCCTTCGAATCGGGATACGGGACGTAGAGATCCTCGGTACTGACGATCCTGCCCTTGCCCAGCGTCACCGGCGAGCCGTCCGCCGTCCTGACCGTGTAAACGTACGGGCCTTCCTTTGGCAGGTGCGAGAAGGAATTCCAGCGGAACGACTGGGTGTTCCACTCGCGCTGGTCCTGAAGTTCCTGGTAGCCGAACGGGATGGTGACGCCGAGCCCCTCGGATCCCTCCGCGGAGAGCAGCATCCGCAGCGCGTCGCCTCGGAAGAGGAAGCCGCCGGGCGTTTTCGTCTCCGGCAGCAACTTGGGCTCGCTGTCGTTGATCGACCAGCTCGTCTTGCCGGCGAATGCCTTGGCGGAGAAACCGAGACTATGCGAGACTTTCACGTTTCCTTCGGGAAGCGACGTGGCGTTGAGCGTGAGCGAGCCGTCCGCCCCCGCCTTCAACGTCGCCTTGGCGCCGTTGGCGAAAGTCAGATAGGCGGTGTCGTTCGTGACGTTGACGGTCGCGGGCCCCTGCGCATTCTGGCCTTCCTTGAAAATCTTCGGGTATGACAGCTTGATCGTGCCGATCGGCTCCTTCGCCTTCAGTTCGATCCCGTCGGCGCCGAGATTCAGTTCAAGTGCGGGGGCCGTGGCGGCGGCAAGGGCAAGCGCGGCCAAAGTCAGAGACGTATGTTTTTTCATGTGGTTATTGTTTTGTGTTTCTTCAGGGAAAACGTGGGACAAATCTAACATTCCGGACAGCTCGCTGTTCCGGACAAGATTTGTTGTTGGATCGACTAAGCGTAAAGGACTAAGCGTAAAGGACTAAGTGTAAAGGACTAAGCGTAAAGGACTAAGTGTAAAGGACTAAGTGTAAGATCGAGTGCGGGGGCGAAGTGTCGCTTCGCGAGTTCAGAACTCTTCGTCCCCACTCTTAGTCTGATACGCTTAGTCCCCACGCTTAGTCGTCTCCTCACTGCATTCCATGATCGCGCATTGCTCAATGAAAATTCTCACGCAAATCCATGAAGGGCCTCATTTCTGAAATGCTGGCTCAGCGGACGATGAGCATGGAGGCCAGCGGCGCCGCCGTGGCGGTGACGGTCCAGCCGGTCTCGGCATCGCCGGTCGTTGTCAGGATGAATCCCGGCGACTTCTTGAGATTGGAGGTGAATGAAGTCGCCGTGGGCGCCACCTGGATCACGTCCCAGCTCGTTCCGACCGCGACCTGCTCGTTGGCTTCAGGCACCAGCTCGAGCTGTCCTGTCAACGCCAGCGGCGAGGACACGTTGACGACCAGGCCGTCGTTCCCCTCCCCGGAGGCCGAAAGATCGAGCACGTACCGCGCGTCCGCATCCGCCGTCAAGTCGCTGGCCTCGACGGTGATCGTGCCATAGCCCGAACCGCTGATGGCGAGTGGTTCCAGGACTGCGCCGGCTTCAAGATGCAGCGCCTTCGTCGAAGCCAGCTTGCCCGTCCCGACGACGTGGCGTTCGCACGTGGCGGAGTCCTCGGCGCCCGCATGGTACCGCAGCGTCGACTTGTTGCGCAGGATCACTTGGTTGGCCCCATCACCCAGCATTTCGTTACGCGCCGGCATCGCGGCGTTGCCGATCGTCAGCATCGTGGTGGCAGCGTAGACTTGCCTTTCGCCCAGATGGACATCGCCTCGGAAGGTGTTGTTGGTGTTCAATAACGAGGGGTTCAGGGCGCAGTACTCATCGCCCTGCGTCAGGAAGAATAGGTCCGTCGGGGATGCACCGCTTCCGCCGACGATAGCGGAGTAGAACTCGACATTCAGTCCCCAGGCGCTGTTCCTTCTGAACAGAAGGGGCTGCTTGAGCTCCACGGTCAAGCCGTA
>JAAZAI010000280.1 GCA_012514445.1 Lentisphaerota bacterium | reverse complement strand
TCGCCGATATTGCAGACGACGATGCCGGGTTTGCGGTTGACGCGCTTGAAGAGCGCGGCACCCGGGGCGATGGAGCCGGAACCGCCGACAATGGCGTTATTGGGATAGATGCCGAAGGGCGTGAAGAATGCGTGCATGGAGCCGCCGAGGCCCTTGTGGAAGCCCGTCTCCTTCGCGAAAATCTCCGCCAGCGCGCCGTACACGAGGAACTCGACGGCAAGTTGCTTGACGCCGAGGTCGCGTCCGCGGTTCGCCTGCTCCACGGCGCGGTATGTCGCGCCGCCGAGGAAGTTCTCCATGATCGCCAGCAGGGAGGCGTCGTCGAGCTTGTGGATCGAGGAGAGGCCCTTGGCAAGGATTTCGCCGTGGCTGCGGTGCGAGCCGAAGATGTAGTCATCCGGGGTCAGGTGATACGCCTGGCCAACCGACGAGGCCTCCTGGCCCATCGAAAGGTGGGCGGGGCCGGGGTTGTTGTACTCGAGGCCGTTGTAGGCGTTCGTGGTCTTGATCGAATAGAGCATCGACTCGAACTCGCGGATCATCCGCATGTGCGTGTAGATTCGCAGGAAATCGGTCTTCTTGAACGTGGCGGACTCTTCCTTGACGCTCTTGGCGTACTGGCAGACGGGGATCTTCTCCAACTTGATCCATCCGGACTTCCGGACGTCGGAGGGCTTGATGAGCAGTTGCTTGGACATTGTGTTTTTCTCCTGGTGAAAAGTAAGGTGATGGCTAGGCGTGGAAGACGGCTTCGCGGATGATCTCGCCGACGGTCGGATGCGGGAAGACGATCTCCTTGATGTCGTCGATCCGCATTTCGCTTTCGATCATGACGCCGGCCGAGAGGATGATCTCGGAGGCGTAGCTGCCGAGCAGATGGCAGCCGAGGAGGCGGTTGCGCGCGGGGTCGATCAGCAGCTTGATCCTCCCCTCCCCGCCTTCGTTCTCGGCAAGGTAGCGCCCGCTGTAGCTCATGGGCAGCGTCACCTTGCGGTACGCGACCCCCTTCTCCTTGCACGTCTCCTCGGTCTCGCCGACGAAGCCCATCTCCGGGTTCGTGTAGATGACCGACGGCATCGCCTGATAGCGCATCGCGTCGCGCTTGCCGAGGATCGTGTTCACCGCGACCTCCGCTTCGCGATAAGCGGCGTGAGCCAGCATCCAGACGCCGTTCGCGTCGCCGATGGCGAAGACGCCGGGCACGTTCGTGCGGCCCTGCGCGTCCGTCACGATGCGTCCGCGCTCGACGAGCACGCCGAGGTTCTCCAGACCGAAACCCTTCGTCACCGGGCGGCGCCCGACGCTCATGAGGACGCGCTCCGCGTCCGCGCGCTTCGTCGCGCCGCCCTCCTCGAACTCCACGAAACCGTCGCCGACCGACGTGACCTTCGCGTTGAGGTGGAATTTGACGCCCTGCTTCTCGAACGCCTTCTGCAGCAGCGCCGCCATCTCGCGGTCCGCGGCGCCGGCGATGTGGTCGAGCATCTCGATCACGGTCACCTGCGAGCCGCACGTCTGGAAATAGCCGGCCATCTCAAGGCCGATCACGCCGCCGCCCACGACGACGAGCGTCTTGGGAATCGTCGGCAGGTCGAGGATCTCGCGGTTCGTCAGCACCGTGCCCTTGGCCATCCCCTCCTTGACGCCGGGGATGGGCGGAACAACGGCCTCCGAACCCGTGGCGACGATCAGCCGCCGACCTTCGAACGTCTCGTCGCCGACCTTGACGCGCACGACGCCTTCGGCATCGCGCCCGACGATCTCGCCGAGGCCCGTCTTGACCTCGACCTTCGCGGCCTTCATCGCCGCGCCGACGCCGGAGACGAGGGTCTTGACGACCTTGTTCTTGCGGGCGACGACGGCAGTCTGGTCGATCCGGGCGTTCTCGGCCGTGACGCCGTACTTGGCGCCGTTGCGGGCGTGGTCGTAGATCTTCGCGCTGTTGAGCAGCGTCTTCGACGGGATGCAGCCTTCGTTGAGGCAGACGCCGCCGAGCTTGTTCTTCTCGATGAGCAACGTGGCCAAGCCAGCCTGGCCCGCGCGTTCGGCGGCGAGATAGCCGCCCGGGCCGCCGCCCAGGACAATGACGTCGTACATGTCACTTCCCTCCGTTTATCAGCAGCAGTGTGAAGTTCTCGAGCGCGGCCACCAGCTCCTGCAGGAAGCGCGCGGCCGGCGCGCCGTCCACCGCGCGGTGGTCGAGCGTCAGCGAAAGCCCCATCGCCTGATACGCGCCGACGGACCCGTCCGCCTTTTCGCGCACGCGCGTCGTCAGCCCGCACACGCCGAGGATGCACGTCTGCGGGGGGTTGATCACCGGCGTGAACGACTCGATGCCGAACGTGCCGAGATTCGTCACGGTGAACGTGCCGCCCTTGAGCAGGTCGGGGCTGATCGTGCCCTTGCGGCAGTCGCCGGCGAGCGCCTTGACCTGGCGGGAGATCTCCGGCAGGCCCATCGCGTCCGCCGCGACGAGCGTGGGGACCATGAGGCCGCGCGGCGTGTCGATCGCGACGCCGAGATGGACGTGCTTGAAGTACGTCATCTTCTCGTCGTCGTAGTGCGCGTTGCACGCGGGGTGATTGAGGAGCGTGCGCGAGACGGCGTAGAGGACGATGTCGCCCAGCGTGGGGACGGTCTCGGCGAGCGCGAGGCCCTTCTCGTTCGCGGCCTTGATGCGCTTGCGGAACGCGAGGATCTCGGTGGCGTCGAAGCTCGTGTTGAGCGTGAGCTGCGCCATCTTCGAAAGTGAATCGTGCATCGAGCGCGCGATGACCTTGCGGATCGTGGGGTGCTTCTCCGTCCACGATTCCGCGGCGTCCGCCGGACGGGCCGGAGCGGTCGGAGCAGCGGCCGGAGCGGTCGGCGCAGCGGCCGGAGCGGTCGGCGCAGCGGCGGGAGCGGCGGAAGCGGCTTGCGGAGCCGCGGTGTCGGCGATGCCGACGCGGCCGCCCAGCGCGGTGCCGACGAT
>JAAZAI010000279.1 GCA_012514445.1 Lentisphaerota bacterium | reverse complement strand
GGGCTCTGCACCCGCATCTCCTCTGCGGCGTGGGCGAGTGCGGAGCCTCGCGTTCCCGGTGGGGGAGCCCGCATCCCTGGGATCGCGGGGCTCTGCACCCGCATTGCTCCTGCGGCGGGGGCGAGTGCGGAGCCTCGCGTTCCCAGCTTTGAGCCTCGCGTTCCCGGTGCGTGCTTTTTGCGAATGGCCGGTGCCGCGTGGCTGGCGATGGTGGCGGCCGGCGCCTTGCCGGCGGCTCCGCCGGAGTACGCGGTCGACTCCGTCGCGCTGGAGGGCGGCGGCGCGACGCCGCGGCTGCGGCTCGACAACGGCCGCATCGCCATCGCCGTGCTGCCCGAGCTGGGCGGCAAGATCGTCAGTCTGCGGCGCGTCGACGGGCGCGAATTCCTCAGCCGGAGCGACCGCCCGTACCGTCGGCGCGTCCAGGGCCAGGAATATGGGGAGACGGAGTTCGACGGCATCGACGAACTCTTTCCCTCGCTGGGTTCCTGCGAGATCGTGTCCGGCCCGTGGCAGGGTCGGCGCGTGCCGGACCACGGCGAGCTGGTCACGCTCCCGTGGCAGGTGGTCGAGGGGCCCGGCATCGCGCTGGAGGTGGCGAGCCCCGTGTTCCCGTACGTGTTCCGACGCACGGCGACGCTCGAGGACGACACCCTCGTTCTCGACTATGCGGTCACCAACACCTCGGTCCATCCCTTCGCCTTCACGTACACCTTTCATCCGCTGTTCGCCGGAGAGGCCGGTTGCCGCTTCGACATCCCGGACGCGCTGCCGATGACGGTCAGTTGGTCCAAGCAGTCCTTTCTGGGGGCGCGCGGGGAGGTCAAGCCGTGGGGCGATTTGCCGGACGGCGTCGGCGGGCGATTCCGCGATTCGATCTTCGCGCCCGGCAGTGGCCGGTACTACAAGCTGTTCTCGCCGCGACTCTCGGAGGGGCGCTTCCGGCTCGTCTACGCGGATGGCGGCGCGATGGAGATGCGCTGGCCAGCCGGGATTCTGCCCCACTACGCCATCTGGTGCAGCGAAGGCGGCGTGGGCGCCTTGCATCACATCGGTCTCGAGCCGACCACCGACACCGTCGAATCGCTCGTTGGCGCCATCGCCGACGGCGTCGCGCCGGAGATCCCCGCGAAGGGCAGCCGGACCTGGCAGATCCGGCTGCGACTCATCCCGCCCGCTGCCGCTATTTGACGACGAGCACCGTCGTCTTGGGATGCACGACGTACTCGATGCTCGTGGCCGTGTACTGAAGCGTGCCGCTGGTGGGCTTCTCGACGACATCGAAAACCGTGCCCGGCGTGGCGAGCGCGGTGAACGTCGCCAGTGTGTAGGTGCCGGCCTTCAATGCGGCGTAGTCGGCGATGTCGAGCACGAGCTTGTCGGTCGCGGCGTCCAGCGAGAGCGTGCCGTTGACGGCCAGCTTGTCGCAGTTGCCGTTCGTGTCGAAGCCGATCTTGAGCGCGCTGTTGGCTCCGAACGTGACGTTGTTCGCCTGCGCGCCGCTTCCGACGGTGAGGGTTCCGATGACATGGTCGCCTGTGACGGGGTCGACCGTGCCCGGGGCGACGACGGCGGGGTTCCCGGATGCGCCGGCGACCGAGACGTTGGCCGACGTATAGCCGGAAACGCCGCCGATGAAGCCCGTGCCGCC
>JAAZAI010000278.1 GCA_012514445.1 Lentisphaerota bacterium | reverse complement strand
TCGGACGGCGGGACGGCGAGCCGCGTCTTCGGCTCCTTCATCTCCTGGATGCAGGACAAGACCGCCCCCGTCTTCGTCGTCGCCACGGCCAACGACATCGCGCAGCTCCCGCCCGAGCTGCTGCGCAAGGGGCGCTGGGACGACCTGTTCTTCGTCGACCTGCCCGGCGACGAGGAGCGGCGGCGCATCTGGGAGATCCAGATCCGCAAGCGCGGACGCGACCCGGCGTTCTTCGACCTGCGCGAACTCGTCGAGATGAGCGCGGGCTGCACCGGGGCGGAGATCGAGCAGGCGTTCGTCGACGCGCTCTACGCGGCCTTCGCCAACGGGCGGGAGCCGGACACCGGGCACGTCTGCCGCGCGGCCGCCGAGAGCGTGCCCCTCTCGAAGCTCATGGCCGAGCAGATCGAGGCGCTGCGCAAGTGGGCGCGGGGACGCTGCCGCATGGCCACCGGCCTCGCGGCGGCGCTGGCCCTGGCCGCGCTCGCCGGATGCGGACGCTCCGAATCCCGGGACGCCGGGAAGGAGACGACCTGGAAAGGCGTGACGACGGGTTACCAGGTCGTCGACACGGACGCCCGGAAAGGAGGCCGCCGATGAGCCGGAACCAGAAAGTGCTGGCCGCAGTCGTCGCGGTTCTCGTGGTCGTCGCGTGCCTCGCGGCCGTGTGGGTGTTCGTCCTGCACGGCGGCGACGCGATCCGCTGGCGTTCGGACTTCCACATCGACCGGCTGGAGGAGCTCTCCGAGCTGGTCACGCTGCGGGTGCAGGTCTCGGACGTGCTCTGCGCGGAGGCGGACGGGGTGCGGGCGGCGTTCCTGGTCGCGGGCGACGCGGTCATCAGCGTGGACATGGGGCTGGCGCAGGTGGCGAACCGCGACGACGCGGCCCGCACGGCGACGCTGCTGCTGCCCGGCCCGTCCGTGCTGAACGCCCGCGTCGACCACCGCCGCACGCTCACCTACGACGTGCGGCGGAGGCTCTTCACCTCCTCCCGCGCGGAGTCCCGGGTGCGCGACGCGGCGATGGCCCGTGCGCAGGGCCTGATCGAGGTGGCGGCCGGATCGAAGGAGAACATCGGCCGAGCCCGCAGCAACGCGGAGAAGACCCTGCGCCTGCTCTTCAAGCGCCTCGGCTGGGACGTCGAGATCGCGTGGCAGGGTGCCGGGAGAAGTCGCTAGTCGCTAGTCGCTAGCGGCTAATGGCGGGAAAGGGCCGCGTCTTCGGACACGGCCTTTTCTTTAGGTGTGGGAGGGATCAGGGGGCGACGACGCGGTAGAAGCGGGAGGAATGGGAAGAGGAGCCGGGAGTGTCGGAGAATTCGAGGACGCCGGCTGGAGGGAGGTTGGTGGTGAGCAAGCGATCCCAGGTTCCAGCCGAGAGGTTCGTGCAGGCCTCGACGGTGATGGGGATGTTGGGCGTGCCGTTGATGGTGAAGGCAAACGGCGTGGTGGAGGAAGGTGCGGTCATGTTGCCGACGACGGGATTCCAGCAGAGCGTCGGGCGGCCGTCGTAGGTGTCGCCCCAGCCAGTGGCGCCGGGGAGATAATAGACGGTGGCGGGGGTGGAAGAAAGCACATTGTATGCGGGTGGCGGTGCGTTGCCGGCGAAATAGACGCGGGTCAGGGCGAAGCAACAGTAGAATGCGAAGGAGTTGATGTTGGTGACGCCGCTGCCGATCGTCACGCTCGTCAGGGAAGAGCATTCGTAGAACGCTAAGCTGTCGATGGTCGTGACGCTGGCGGAGATCGTCACGTTCGTCAGAGATGTGCAGTAGTAGAACGCCGCGCCGCCGATGGAGCCGACGCTGTCGGGGATCGTCACGCTCCTAAGGGCGGTACAGTAGTAGAACGCGGAACCGCTGATGGAGTTGACGCTGTCGGGAATCGTCACGCTCACCAGGGCGGTGCAGTTGTAGAACGCGGAGTCACCGATGGAGTTGACACTGTCGGGGATCGTCACGCTCGTCAGTGCGGTGCAGTTGTAGAACGCGGAGTCGCCGATGGCGGTGACGCCGGCGGGGATCGTGTAGACGCCGTTCTTGCCGCCGGGACAAAGAACGAGGGTGGTTTGCGATTTGTCGAACAATGAACCGTCAATACTGCTGTAGGTGGGGTTTGCAGAATCGACGATGATGCTGGTCAGTGCGGTGCAGTTGTTGAACGCGTAGTTGCCGATGGAGTTGACGCTGGCGGGGATCGTTACGCTCGTCAGGGAAGAGCAACTGCGGAATGCGTAATCGTCGATGGAGGTGACGCTGTCAGGAATCGTCACATCGGCCAAGGAGGAGCAATTGTTGAACGTATCGCTGGCGATGGTGATGACGCTGTCGGGGATCGTCACACTCGTCAGCGAGGTGCAGGAGTAGAACGTCCACTCGCCGATGGTGGTGACGCCGGCGGAGATCGCCACGTTGGTCAGGGCGGAGCACTGCGAGAACGCATAGGAGCCGATCGAGG